>NZ_JAGWCT010000066.1:0-23160 GCF_020657815.1 Clostridioides sp. ZZV15-6597
ATTATAAATTTTAAAAATTAGAAACGACATTTTAACTAGTATTAATTGTAAAAAACACTATATAATACTCAATTTTCAACATTCTATACAATTATACAGAAATTATACAGCATAATAATCATCAAAATAACAAATTTTAAAAATTAGGTAAAACTTTTTGTCGAAGTTCAACGTCTATATATATGTAGTGAAGATTATGATTCTAAAATACTACAAAAATATAAATGTAAAAATATAGTAATATTGGAGGTCGAACGATGAGAAATAAAAAGAAAAAAATAAATAGAAAGAAATTATATTTGCTTTTAAGTGCCATAGTAGTTTGTTTAGCATTTATAATAATTGGTATACGAGTTAGTTATATGAATATAAAAGAAGATGAAATTAGTAGAAATGCTAAACTATCAAGTTCTACTATTACAGATATAATATCTAATACATCAGCAGAAGTTAGTAAAGGGCCTAGTAAAAGTTCTGGAAAAGTAGCATACATAACTATAGATGATGGTCCATCTAAATTTACTGACCAAATGATAAAAACTTTAAATAAATATAATGTTAAAGCAACTTTTTTTATGATAGATGGAAATATGAAGGAATATCCACAGCAAGTTAAAAATATAATTAAAAATGGGAACACAGCAGGTTTTCATAGTGTATCTCATGATATTCATAAACTTTATGTTACTAGTACATCAGCAAAAGATGAATTTGATACGAATGATCAGACTCTTTATAGTATAACTGGTAAACATTCAAAAGTAATAAGAATTCCTTATGGAAGTAAACCATATACTCCACAAGCTTCATATCAAGCCTTAGTTGATGCAGGGTATAAAATTTGGGATTGGGATTTAGATACTGAAGACTGGAAATCTAATTCTGCACAAATTGTACAAAATGTAAAAACTCATATTAAGAATAGAAAAGGTGAAGATAAGGATCAACTTGTAGTTTTAATGCATGAGAAAAAACAAAGTGCAGAAGCTTTAGATTCAATTTTAAAATTTTTATCAGATGAAGGCTATGAATTTGCAGCAGTAGAGCAAAATCAAATACCAAAAAATTATTGGTTACGCAATTTAGAATAGTAAAAATAAAAAAATGTTGATTAAGAGTTTTAAAAATTGAAAATAAAAAATGAGTGAGGTGTAAGTGTTTTGAATAAAAAACTTTGTATAGGAATGGTCGGAATACTATCTTTAATGATGGTTGGTTGTAATAAAAGTTTAGCTAAAGTGAATGATGTAGAAATCACAAAGGCGCAATATGAAAAAACAAAGGCAGTCTTATCTGCTACTAATAGTTATATAAATGGTCAATCTTTGGATGAAATGGAAAAAAGTTTGGATAAAAAAGGTAGAAATAAACTAGAAAATGTTATAATATCGTTTATGGTGGATAATGAACTTTTATATCAAGAGGCTAAGGATAAAGGATTAACTCCAAGTAAAAGTGATATAGACTCAAAATATCAAGAACTAGAAAATGAAATTAATTTGAATACAAGCTATAAAGAAAAAATGGACAAAGCAGGTGTAGATAAGGAATATTTAAAACAAATAATATCTAGAGATTTAGCCATAGACAAAAGTAAAAAAGCCTTTGAAAATAAAATAAATATAAGTGATGCCGAGATGGAATCTTATTATGTAAATCATAAAAAAGATTTTAATGTAGAAGAAGTAAGTGCTTCTCAAATATTGATATCAACTTTAGATAAAAATAAAAAAGAAGTAAGTAAGGATAAAAAAGAAGCTTTAAAAAAAGAGGCCGAGAGTATATTGACTAAAATCAAAAATGGAGAAAGTTTTGAAGCATTAGCTAAAAAATATTCCGATGACAAAGCGACTGGAAAAAATGGAGGGCAGCTAGGATATTTTTCAAAAAATGATAAAAATGCTGAATTTACAAAAGAAGTATTCAAATTAAAGAAAAATGAGGTTTCAGGTGTTTTTGAAACTAGTTATGGATATCATATAGTCAAAGTTACTGATAAAAGAGAAAGACAAAAAAGTCTTAATGAGTGTCAGAGTTTAGTAAGAGAATCTATTTTAAACGAAAAATATATTGAGCACATAAAAAAATTGAACGAAAGTGCAAAAGTAGAGAGATAGAATCTATAAAAACTCAATCCTAGCCTGTAGCCGGAGGGAGATTTTACAGGAATGTTTAAGAGTTTAAAGAGAAGGAAAGTTGAGAGATACATTATCGATAATAAAGACTCTTTTTATAGAATTGCATATAGCTATACAAAAAATGAGGAAGACGCCTTAGATGTGGTTCAAGAAGCCATGTATAAGGCTTTATATTCAGTAGAAAACCTTAAAGAAGTAAATTATATAAAAACATGGTTTTATAAAATTCTAGTTAGAACGAGTATAGATTTTATTAGAAAAAACCGTAAATATAACAACATGACAGATATCACTCTTATAGATGAGACAGGAGAATATGACAAGTATACTGATTTAGACCTAAAAAAAGCGTTAGAAGAATTACCTATTGAATATAAATCTATTATAATATTGAGATTTTTTGAAGATTTAAAGATTGAAGAAGTAGCAATAATATTGGATGAAAATGTGAATACTGTTAAAACTAGGTTATATACTGCTTTAAAAAAATTAAAATTAAAAATTGAAGAGTAGGGATAAAAAGAATGACAAACAAAGAAAGGTTAGATAAGTTAAGAGATGAGTATCATAAAATTCCAATACCAAAGAAACTAGATACTATAATAAATCATAAGAAAATAAAAGATATATATTGCGAACAAAATAAAAAGATAAATAGCTGGAGATTTAAAGTTATTATGGCTTCAGCCTGTATGTTTATAGTATTAGTAAATATAAGTCCTGTATTTGCAGATAACTTTTCTAAATTACCTATAATCGGAGGATTAGTAGAAGTAGTAACTATAAAAAATTATAGTTTAAAGAACGAAAACTATGAAGCTAAAATTGATATTCCTAAAATACAAGGTTTAAAAGATAAAAATTTAGAGAAGAGATTAAATAATAGTTTTATGGAAGATGGAAAGAGGCTTTATGATGAATTTCAAAATAGAATGGAAAAAATAGAATTATCAAAAAATAAGGGGCATAAATACTTAAGTTTAAGTTACAGTGTTAAAAATAATTCTAAAGATTTTCTATCAATAGAAATGACAAAAAATGAAATAGAAGCATCATCATATGTGAGTAAAATACATTATAATGTTGATAAAAAAAGACAAATAGTTTTAACTTTACCTATGCTTTTTAAGGATGATAAATATATAAAAGTTATTAGTGATAATATAAAAGAACAAATGCGAAATCAAATGAAAAATGACAGTACAAAATCATATTTTATAGACCAAGGAAAAGATTCTCCTGTTAAAGATTTTAAAATAATAAATAAATATCAAGATTTCTATCTTAATAAGAATGAAGACCTTGTAATTTGTTTTGACCAGTTTGAAGTAGCACCTGGTTATATGGGTTCAGTAGAATTTGTAATCCCATATAAAGTAATAAAAGATTTGTAAATAGAATAGTAATTTATATATAAATATATTAAGGAGGTTAATATGAATACATATAAAAAACTTAAAGAATCTATATTTAAAATTGCTGTGATTTCAGTGTGCCTACTTGTAGCATTAGTAAATGTAAATCCTATATTTGCAGGAAGTTCTTCTAATAAACTTGTAAAAAATAATCAGATAAAAGTAATAAATGCTAAAAATTATAGTCTAAAACAGGATAATTATGAAGTTAATATTAGAGTTCCTAAGATAGAAGGTTTAAAAGATAAAGATTTAGAGAATAAATTAAACAATGAATTTATGGAAAATGGGAAAAAGCTTTATAGTGAATTTCAGAATAAAATGAAAAAAGAAAATAATAAAGGTCATAGATACTTAAATGTAAGTTATAGTGTAAAAAATAATTCTAAGGACTTTTTATCTATAGAAGTTAAAAAAGAAGAGATAGAAGCTTCTTCATATGTAAGTAAAACGCATTATACTATTGATAAAAATAGAGAAATACTACTAAATTTACCAATATTTTTTAAAGATAGTAGATATATAGATGCTATAAGTGATAATATAAAAGAACAGATGAAAAATCAAATTAAGAAAGACAATACAAAATCATATTTTATAGACCAAGAAAAAGATTCCCCAGTAAAAAATTTTGAGTCTATAAATAAGTATCAAGATTTCTATTTTAATAAAGATGGAAACCTTGTAATTAGTTTTGATGAATATGAAGTGGCTCCTGGTTATATGGGGCCAGTTGAGTTTGTAATACCAGACAAAGTAATAAAAAATTTAAAGTAGACATATAGAAGATTTTTAAATAGACAGGTAAGGAGAAATATATGAATATATATGAACAAGCGATAAAGTTAATAGAAAATAACGAGGACTTTGCATTTGCTACAATAACTTCTCACTCAGGTTCAACACCACGTGAAACTGGAGCAATGATGATTGTAAAAAGTGATGGTTCTATATTTGGTTCTGTAGGTGGAGGAAGTGTAGAAGCAACATGCATAAAACATTCAATTAATGTTATAAAAAATAGAGAGTCAATGTTGTATAAATTTACTCTAAATAAAACTGATATAGCAAAGCTTGGAATGATATGTGGTGGTACTGGAGAAATACAGATAGATTTTATTGATAGTAAATTGAAGAGTAATTTAGAAAGATTTAATAAAAACTTAAAAGAAAATATAAGTAAAGCATATATATTTGGGGCAGGTCATATTTCAAAAGATGTAGCAGTAATATTATCACTTTTAGAATTTAGGACAGTAGTAATAGACGATAGAGAGGAATTTGCTAATTCTGAAAGATTTCCAGATTCAGAGGTAGTAGTTTTAGATTCTTTTGAAAATATACCAGATTTTCCAATTGATGAAAATAGCTATATAATTATTTTAACAAGAGGTCACTTGTATGATTCAAGTTCACTGGAATGGGCTCTTAAAACGAATCCTTGTTATATAGGTATGATTGGAAGTAGAACAAAAATTGGATTGACGTATGAAAAACTTATGAAAAATGGGTTCAGTAAGGAAGAACTAAATAAAGTACATGCGCCAATAGGAATAAAATTAGATGCTCAGACACCAGCAGAAATAGCTGTATGTATAGCAGCTGAACTTATAAATTGCAGGGCAAATAAGGAAAAAAGAAATTAATGAACATGATAAGTAAAGATTATGAGATTCTAAATGTTAGTTTTAAAAATAAAGAAATAGAAGCAGCTTTATTTTATAAGAACAGAAAAAATATTTGTATAAAAATAGACTCATTTGGTAAAGTAATTGTAATAAGTCCTCCTAAAGTTTCTAAAAAAACAATAAGAGACATAATACTTAAAAAAGGAGATTGGATACTTAAAAAATCTTCTGAATATAAAGATAGAGAAGAAGTATATAGAGAAAGAACATTCATGACAGGGGATAAATTTCTCTATCTTGGTGAAGAGTATTGTTTAATTATAAATGAAACTTTGGAGGCTTGTGTTAAAAAAAGTAATTGTAAAATAAATATTGATGAATCTAAAATAATTGTTCAAACCAATGATACAAGTAAAGACTTTATTAAAAAATCTTTGAAGTACTGGTACAAAAAAGAAAGTCAAAGAATCGTCTCAGAAAGAATAGATTATCTTAAATCGAATTGTGATATAATGAAGCAACTAACACCAGTTAATGTAAAAGTAAAAGAACAAAAAAGTAGGTGGGGGAGTTGTACATCTCAAAAAAATATTTATATAAATTCAAAAATATCTATGGCGAGGTTAGATGTCATTGATTATATAATAATACATGAATTTAGTCATTTATTACATATGAATCACTCAAAAAAATTTTATGATTTGGTAAAAAATATTATGCCAGATTATAAAGATAAAGAAAATTGGCTTAAAAAAAATGGGTATAAGATAACAATATGAAAACGATTATTTCAAAATATGGATTTAAAATATAGAAAAATGATTATTTTGAAGAAAATAAATAATCTGAAAATTTTAAAAAAGTCGTTGACATTATAAAAGATAGATAATATAATCTATATTAACAGCAAAACAAAGTTAAAAAATAAAATAAATAAAAGCAATGACAGAGACAACAATACTAATGGAGTTATCCACAGAGAACCAATGTTGCTGAGAATTGGTGTTAACAGTAGTATAATGATCACTCTGGAGCTTTTGTACTGAATATATTTTAGTAAGTACAAACGTCTGCCAACGTTATATGGCTAAGGTTAAGGTAATCAATTACCCGACCTGAAAAAAGAGAGGTAGATGTATTTTTTATATCTACAAATAAGGTGGTACCGCGGAATTTAACTTTCGTCCTTATAAGTAATATTTATATTGCTTATAAAGACGAAAGTTTTTTTAATTTAAGCAATATAAAAGATTAATCCATATAAAATAATAATAAAAAAATAAGGAGGAGTTTTTTATGGAAAATACTGTATATGCTAAATTAAACCAAGGGATAGATTCTTTTTTAAGAGTGGCAATGACACTGAGAAGAAGAGAAGTTGATATACAATCAATAAGTATGACTGTAGATAATATGAATAATTCAGGTATAAAATTGATAGTAAACGAAGAAAAGACATCTCTAGATAGTGTCTTAAATCATATGAAGAAACTACATGATATAAGAGAAATAACTGTTGAACAGGTGAGACACTAATCAAACATGACTTATAAAAATTAAAAACAAATATGAAGAAACTAATGTTTAAATAAAAACTAAAGATAAATATTAAATGAGAAAAATCTTAGATTGAAAATACGATTATCATTGAAATTATAAAGTAATTACAAATTTTAAAAACTGAAAATTATAAATATTAAGATTATTAAAAATTATAAGTATTGAGATTCTAAAGATTAAAATTCTATAAATTAGAAAATAAAGTTTGTTAAGTAATATAGAACTAATGATAATGAGTATAAATTTCTAATAAAAATAAATATCATAAAATAATTAAGAGAAAATATTGGGAGGAAGTAAAGATGGCAAAGATGTATTATGAAAATGATGTAAATTTAGAGGTTTTAAAAAATAAAAAGGTTGCAGTTTTAGGATATGGTAGTCAAGGTCATGCACATGCACAAAACCTTAGAGATAATGGTGTGGATGTAGTGATAGGGCTTTATGATGGAAGCAAGTCAGCGCAAAAAGCAAAAGAGGATGGATTTGAAGTAAAGAGTGTGGCAGAAGCTACGAGAGAAAGTGATTTAACAATGTTGTTAATGCCTGATGAAAAGCAAAAGAAAGTTTATGAAGAAAGTGTTAGAGATAATTTAAAAGAAGGTCAGACACTAGCATTTGCTCATGGATTCAATATACACTATAATCAAGTACAACCACCAGAATTTGTTGATGTTGTAATGGTAGCTCCTAAAGGACCTGGTCACCTAGTTAGAAATGTATTTACTAAAGGAAGTGGAGTTCCAGCATTGTTTGCAGTATATCAAGATTACACTAAAAAAGCCACAGAGACAGTTTTGGCATATGCAAAAGGAATAGGAGCTACAAGAGCAGGCGTTTTAGAAACTACTTTTAAAGAAGAAACAGAAACTGACTTATTTGGAGAGCAATCAGTACTTTGTGGTGGTATAAGTGAACTTATAAAGTTAGGATATAAGACACTTGTAGATGCAGGGTATCAAAAAGAAGTAGCATATTTTGAATGTCTACATGAAATGAAACTAATAGTTGACCTTATATATGAAGGTGGATTTGAAAGAATGAGATACAGTATAAGTGATACAGCAGAATATGGAGATTATGTATCTGGTAAAAGAGTAATAACTGATGCAGCAAAACAAGGTATGCAAGATGTATTAGAAGATATACAAAATGGAAAATTTGCTAAGGCATGGATTAAAGAAAATGAAGAAGGGCGTGAGAACTTCCTAAAAACTAGAGAAGCAGAATATACTACAGAAATAGCTGAAGTTGGTAGAAATCTAAGAAGTATGATGTCATTCTTGAAATAAATATATTAAATGGATTAGTTTGAGGGAAAGAGTGGTGCATAGTAGTGCGTATTAATGGAGCAAAGGTAATTTTAGAATGTTTGAAGAAAGAGGGCGTTGACACAATATTTGGATATCCTGGTGGAGCAGTAATACCTCTTTATGATGCTCTATATGATTATCTAGATGATTTTAAACATATAAGGACTTCACATGAACAAGGTTTGGTTCATGCAGCAGATGGATATGCAAGAAGTACTAATACAGTGGGGGTTTGTTTTACAACGTCTGGGCCAGGAGCAACGAATGCTATAACTGGTATAGCAACAGCTTTTATGGATTCTTCTCCTATGGTTGTAATTTCAGGTCAAGTTCCAACTAGTTTATTGGGTAAAGATTCTTTTCAAGAAATTGATATAACTGGAGCAACCCTATCTATGACAAAGCACAATTATCTAGTTAGAAATACTAAAGAGTTAGTATCTACAATAAAAGAAGCTTTTAGAGTTGCAAACTCAGGAAGAAAAGGACCTGTACTTGTAGATGTTCCAAAGGATTTATTTTTAGCAGAGATGGATTTTAATGATGAGGATTATGATTTATGTCAAATAGATGAGTATATGGATTATAAGGATGATTTTGACTTAGATGATGAAAACAACCTTAAGCTTTTAAAAGATGCAGTAGATATAATAAAAGAGTCCAAAAAACCTATAATCTATGCTGGTGGGGGAGTTAAATCTTCAGATAGTGAAGAAGTTCTTGTAAAATTTGCAACGAAGATAGATACACCTGTATTAAATACACTTATGGGGCTTGGAAATATAGATAGAAAAAATGAACTATCTCTTGGTATGGTTGGAATGCATGGAAGTAGAGAAAGTAATTTGGCACTTTCTAATTCAGATTTAGTGATAGCAATAGGTGCAAGATTTAGTGATAGAGTAATAAGTAAAAGTTCTGAATTTGCTAAAAATGCAAAAATAATACACATAGATATAGACCCATCTGAAATAAGTAAAAATATAAAGTCCAATGTATCTTTAGTTGGAGATGTAAAGATGGTTCTTAGTTTACTACTAGAAAGGGTTGAAAGTAAGGACAATAGCAATTGGAAAGAGGAAATAAAGACCTTTAGAAAAGGTGAGGGTGTAGAGGAAAAAGAGTTCCATCCACAAAATATACTTAGAAAAATAAACGAGAAATATGAACAATTGGGAAATCCAACTGTAGTTGTTACTGATGTTGGTCAGCATCAAATGTGGTCTGCTAAGTATTGGGACTTTAAAGGAAATAAAAGTTTTATAACATCAGCAGGTCTAGGAACGATGGGATTTGGTTTAGGAGCTGCTATTGGAACTAAAGTTGGTAACTTAGATAAAAATGTAGTTTTAGTCACTGGTGATGGAAGCTTTAGAATGAACTGTAATGAGTTAGCTACAGTTGCAAATTATAATGTGCCTATGCTTATTTTGTTGCTTAATAACAGAACTCTAGGAATGGTAAGACAATGGCAGAAATTATTTTCTAATCAAAGATACTCTCAAACTGATATTAATGAAAATGTAGACTATGTTAAGCTTGTAAATGCTTATAATATAGATGGATATAAGGCATGTGATATGGATGGATTAGAAAGAGCTTTGGATGCAATAGATTTTAATAAACCTGTATTTTTACAATGTGATATAGATAAAGACTATGATGTTTATCCTATTGTAGCTCCCAATGATGCATTAGAAAATTTGATATGTAATTAAAAATTGATACTGAATATTGATAAAGTTTTTTATTAAAATTTTATTGATATTCAGTTTTTTATTTTGCAATAATCTTAAGTATAGACTAATATTTTTTAGTTTTGTAATAATTTAATGCATGTATGATAAAGTATTGATTAAATATTAATAATGGAATTTAGAATAATAATGTAATTTAAGTAAATAATAATTTTGAATAATAATTTACGGAGGTATTCATATGTTTAAGCATGATAAAGCTTTATTAAAAGAAGTAAAAGTAGAAAGACCAAACCCTCAATATGCTGTTTTGATGCAAGAACAGTTAGGTGGTGGAAATGGAGAATTAAAAGCAGCAATGCAATATTTAGCTCAAAGTTTTAGAATAAAAGACCCTCAAATAAAAGATTTATTTCTTGATATAGCAGCAGAAGAACTTAGTCATATGGAAATGGTAGGTCAAACTATAAATTTATTAAATGGGCATGATGTTGATTGCAAAGCAGTTGATACAGGGGAAATAGAAACGCATGTCTTAACTGGATTATCACCAGTATTAATAAATTCATCAGGAGCTCCATGGACTGCTGATTATGTTACAGTTACAGGAGATTTAGTAGCTGATTTACTTTCAAATATAGCTTCTGAACAAAGAGCAAAGGTAGTTTATGAGTATCTATATAGACAAATTGATGATAAATATGTAAAAGAAACAATTGACTTTTTGCTTAATAGAGAAGAAGCGCATAATGCTTTATTTAGAGATGCTTTAAATAAGGTTAAAGATACAGGTTCAAACAAGGATTTTGGAGTTACAGAAGATTCTAAGCTATATTTCGATTTATCAACTCCAGGACCAAATCATGATACTAAGATAGATATCAATCCTCCTTCTTTTGAAAAACCTTTAAAGAAATAGCTTGATATTTATTGTATTGTTTTGTTTTGGTAGGTATTTTAAAAATTATTTGCCTAGAGGAATTAAGTATATAAAAATCTAAATATATACAGTTAAAAGTGGGTATACACTTATTATAAGTGTATATCTATTTTTTTATTGCAAAACATATAACAAAATAATAAATGAGGTGGTATTATGTCAACTAATAAAAAACCTAATAATTTAATAAATGAGAAATCTCCATATCTTTTACAACATGCATATAATCCGATAAATTGGTACAGTTGGAATGAAGAAACTTTTAAAAAGGCAAAGGAAGAAGATAAACCGATATTTTTAAGTATTGGATACTCAACTTGCCACTGGTGCCATGTTATGGAAAATGAATCTTTTGAAGATGAAGAAGTTGCTGAAATAATGAACAAAAACTTTATAGCAATAAAAGTAGACAAGGAAGAAAGACCAGATATAGATAGTGTGTATATGACAGTTTGTCAAGCAATGACAGGTAGTGGTGGATGGCCAATGACCATAATAATGACTCCTGATAAAAAACCTTTTTTTGCAGGAACTTATTTTCCAAAATACTCAAGATATAATAGACCAGGCGTTATAGATTTATTGGAAAATGTATCTGAAAAATGGAATACAAATAAAGATATGCTTATAAAATCTGGAAATGAAATAGTAGAGGCTCTTAAAGATGATTTTGGAGTAAAAAATACAGATGGTGATTTATCAAAAGATATGTTAAGTTCATCAGTTGGAATATTTAAAGCTATTTATGATGATAAATATGGTGGTTTTGGGAATGCACCTAAATTTCCAAGTCCTCAAAATCTTATGTTTTTGATGAAATACTATAGTATAGAAAAAGATGAAGATGTATTAAAAATGGTGGAAAAAACTTTAGATGGAATGTACAGAGGAGGTCTATTTGACCATATTGGATTTGGTTTTTCAAGATATTCCACTGATAAAAAATGGTTAGCACCTCATTTTGAAAAGATGCTATATGACAATGCTATGCTTACAGTTGCTTATTTAGATGCATACAAGATAACCAAGAAAGAGCTATATAAAGAAATCGCGATAAAAACTATAGATTATGTAATTAGAGAGATGCAAGATAAAGAAGGTGGATTTTATTCAGCACAAGATGCAGATAGTGAGGGAGAGGAAGGTAAATTTTATACATTTAATCCACTTGAAATAATTGATATATTAGGTGAAGAAGATGGAAAATTCTTTAATGATTACTTTGATATAACTAATAGTGGAAATTTTGAGGGAAAAAGTATTCCTAATCTTATAAAAAATAAAGAATACGATAAGTATAATGAAAGAATAGCTAATTTGAGTAAAAAGGTATTTGAATATAGGAAAGAAAGAACTTCTTTGCATAAAGATGATAAGATACTGACATCATGGAATGCATTGATGGTAGTAGCTTTAGCAAAGGCTTATAAGACTCTAAAAAATGATACATATTTGGAGTATTCAAATATGTGTCTTGATTTTATAAATAATAATCTTGTGAATAAAGCAGGTAGATTATTAGCTAGATATAGAGATGGAAGTGCTGATTATTTAGCGTATTTGGATGATTATGCATTTTTAATATGGGCATATATAGAACTTTATGAATCAACATTTGATATAAAGTATTTAGAAGAAGCATTAAAATTAAATGAAAATTGTATTGAGCTTTTTTGGGACTATGAAAAAAGTGGATTTTACCTATATGGTAAAGATAGTGAAAATTTAATAGCAAGACCAAAAGATTTGTATGATGGAGCTATTCCATCAGGTAACTCTGTACAATTATATAATCTTATAAGACTTGCAAAGATTACTGGTGATAATAAACTTGAAGAATTGTCATATAAGCAATTAAAACTTTATTCAGATAGTGTAAAAAATTCACCAACTGGATATAGTTTCTATATGCTTTCATTAATGTATGAACTTTATCCTACAAAGGAAATCATATGTATTTTAAAGGAAAACTCTGATTTGATTGGTTTTAAGACTTTAGTAAGTGAAAATTTTGTACCAAATGCAACTTTTTTAGTAAAAAAATACAATGAAGAAAATACTAAGATAGGTTTTTTAAATAATTATAAATTAAAAAATGACAAAACTACTTACTATGTATGTCAGAATAATAGTTGTAGTCAACCATTTAATGATTCACAAAAACTAAATGATATAATTTCTATGAGAGACTAATTGTAATGTTAAAAGAACTCAGTATTGATACTTGATACTGAGTTCTTTTAATAAATAATAAGCATTAATTTAATTGTCTTTAGTCCTTAAATCAATATGAAGTAACCTTTAGACTTTATACAAATAAATACTCTGTTTTACTCTTAAGAAAGTTAATACCTATTTTAAATTATAGAGGTTATTAGTCCTTTTTATTTACTCTATTTCTTCTTTTTGAGAATTCTTTAAGTGCTTCAGATTTAATTTTATCTATTTCTTCATCTTCTACAAAGTTAGCATCTTCTTCGAATCCATCTTGTTCTTCGCCATTAAAACGATACATTTTTTTTAGTAAACTCCACAAAGTTTCCAATTCATCTTGAGTAAACTCATGAAATACATCTGCCATAAAGTTTATTCCAACTTTACCACATTTTATCATAACTTGTTTTCCTAAATCTGTAACTTTTACATTAATCGCTCTTTTATCATTTGGACTTGGAATTACTTGAACATATCCGTTTTTTTCAAGGTTAGCAACTATTCTATTTATATTTTGTTTACTTGTACCCATTTTTCGTGCAATATTATTTAATGTTGTTTCTTCTTCTGGCAAGTGAAGAATAGATAAAATAGTCATATATTGTCTTGAAGTAAGTACATCAAAATACTTATCACCTTCTATTTGTATTTTGTTTGTAAGAGTAAAAAGAGTTGCGTATGTTTGATTCATTAGAAACAATTCTTTCAATTCATTTGAATAATCCATAAAATATCTCCTTTATATTTAGATATTATTTTGACGAAAACAGAATATCACGAATTGAATATAATGTCAATATGATGTCCAAGTATAGTTAAATGTTCTTTCTAAATAATTAATATTCAATAACTAAATTATTATATAGTTATTTAGAGAAACACTTGTATAGCAATTTATACTAATAATTAATAAGTAAGAAACTCATATAGAACATTTTTGACTTGAAAATTGTAGTAATATAGTATATAAGTTAATATGTTGAATAAATTCAGGCTGGAGGAGTAACTATGAAGTGTACAAATTTTACTTTCAAAGGAAAAGAAGATTTAGATATATATACATATAAATGGGAAGATGAAAGTATAGAAGACCCAAAGGCAATTGTACAAATTGCCCATGGAATGGCAGAAACTGCACAAAGGTATGAAGTTTTTGCTAAAGAGCTTACTAAAAATGGATATATAGTGTATATAAATGACCATAGAGGACATGGAAAAACTGCAAAGACAGTAGAGAATGTTGGGCATCTAGCTGAAGAAGAAGGTTTTAGATGTCTTGTAGAAGATATGAATACTTTAACAAGTATTATAAAAAAGGAAAATAAAGATTTGCCAATTTATTTGTTTGGACATAGTATGGGGTCATTTGCTAGCCAAAGATACATAATGGATTACAGTGATAATTTATCTGGTCTTATATTATGTGGTTCAAATGGACAACAAGGTATCATTCTAAATTTTGCTAACCTAATAATTAATCATGAGATTAAAAAGCATGGAAGAAATTCTCGAAGCAATAAAATAAATGATTTAATATTTGGAGGAGAAAGCATAAGAAGAAATAAAAATACTAAATTTGATTGGTTAAGTAGAGATAAAGAACAAGTTGAAAAATATATAAATGACCCATTTTGTGGGGTTGTATGTACTTGTGGCTTTTTTTACGATTTAGTACAAGGATTAAAAGAAATAGAGGATAAAGAAAACTTAAAAAAGATACCACTTGATATTCCTATTTACATAATATCTGGAGATAAAGACCCCATAGGTAAAAATGGTAAGGGTGTCTTGAGACTTAGAGATAGATATATAAATCTAGGAGTAAAAGATGTAACATGTAAACTCTATAAAGATGGAAGACATGAATTATTAAATGAGATAAATAAAGAGGAAGTTTTTGAAGATGTTATTTGTTGGTTAAATGAAAAAATAGGAATTTTGTAGTGCAGTAATATATGAATGATATATAAATAAAATATTAGTATTAGACTCAGTTTTATATAGCTATTTGAATGAGCTAGTTTTTGCATATAAAGAACAAAAAAGAGAGTATCTCAAAATGATTTTTTATCATAAATGAAATACTCTCTTTTATTTTCTTACTTTAAAGTAATGAGTATATCGAAATCTTAAGAAAATCTTTTGTTTTAAAGCTATATTTTCTTAAGAAAATTAAGTTAATCTATAAAAAGAATAAAAAATATTTAATTTTTTTAAGAAATAAAACAGAGTTTAACGGAGGTAGTAGATATGAATAAAATATTAAGTGTAGAAAATATAAAAAAATACTATAAAAGTAGAGGGAATACTACAAAAGCTCTTGATAACATTAGCTTTGAAGTTGAAAGTGGAGAGTATATTGGTATTATGGGAGCTTCTGGAAGTGGTAAGACTACTTTACTGAATTGTATTTCTACCATAGATAAAGCAACAGAAGGTAGTATTTATATAGGAAATCAAGAGATAACTACTATGGGTGAAGATGAATTATCTAAATTTCGTAGAGAAGAATTAGGGTTTATATTTCAAGATTTTAACTTATTAGATACACTTACAGCACATGATAATATAGCTTTGGCTTTGGCTATCAATGGAATTAACCCAAAAAAAATAGATACTAAAATAAAAAATATAGCAAATAGATTAGGGGTTTATGAAATTCTTAATAAATACCCATATGAAATGTCTGGTGGACAAAAGCAAAGAATAGCATGTGCAAGAGCTATAATAACAAATCCATCACTAATATTAGCGGACGAGCCTACAGGTGCTTTGGATTCCAAGTCAGCAAAAATGTTTTTAGAGAATCTTGAAGTTTTAAATGAAGAATTGAAAGCTACAATATTAATGGTTACGCATGATGCTTTTACAGCTAGTTATTGTAAAAGGATATTATTTATAAAAGATGGAAAGATATTCAATGAGTTGGTTCGTGGTAATAATACAAGACAAGAATTTTTTGATAGGATAATAAAAATAATATCACTTCTTGGAGGTGATGATAAAGATGTTTTTTAATAAAAATAATGACTATGTCTCTAGAGTATCAAGTGGCGCATTTAAAAAATTAGCTCTAAATAATGTAAAAAAGAGTATGAAAAATTATCTGATTTACTTTATAACTCTTGCATTTGGAGTTACTATTTTATATACTTTTAATTCTCTAGACAATGATATAGCAATACTTGGTGGCAATGCTTTACTGAGTTCAAGTATTGGATTAGTTAGAGGCATTGTGGGTGTTTTTTCAATTGTAGTATGTATGATATTTGGCTTTTTAATTGTATATGCCAATAATTTCTTAATGAAAAAGCGTAAAAAAGAGTTTGGTATATATACGATTCTTGGAATGGATAAAAGAGATATAAATAAATTAATGTTTAAGGAAACAGTGATAATAGGTATATTTGCTTTAATAACAGGCATCATGTTTGGAGTATTTATTTCAAAAGGACTCAGTATAGTTGCTTTGAAAATGTTAGGGGTATCATCATCAGGATTTTCTTTCTCAATATTTACAACTGTCAAAACGGTAGTATTTTTTGGAATTGTATTATTATTGGTTAATAAATTTAATAAGAAAACAATAAACAAATATAAGTTAATAGACCTATTAAATGCAAATAAAAAGAATGAGGTTTCTATTGCTAGAGGGAAAAAATCTAACTTAATATTATTCTTTTTCTCTATTGTGTTAATTGTGACATCATATATATTACCATTAAAAGTAAAACCATCTACATTTATATTAGGGATATGTATAATTCTTATGTTAGTAGGTACTTATTTCTTTTTTATGTCAGTATCTGATTTTATAATGATAAAAATAAAGAAGCATAGACGTGTATATTATAAAAATTTAAATCCATTTGTAATAAGTCAAATAAGTAGTCGTATTAAGACAATGAGTATGTCTATCACTGTAATTTGTTTGCTATTATTTTCTTCCATGATAGTGATACCTTTTGGTATATCATTTGGTAAATACTTAATAACTGATTTACAAGAAGCAACTCCTTATGATGTAACATTATCTAGACTTTTTATGGATGGAGATAATATTGTTGAATACAGTACAGAAAAAAGTAATATAAACAGTGAAATACCTTCACTTAAAGATACTTTAATAACAAATAAATTACCTCTATCTTCATTTTCATCTAGTACAAGTGATTTAAGGATATATTCTTTAAAAGATATAAGTCAGTATGATTTTGCAATTGATGAGAGTGAAAAAACAACTGAATTGAAAAATAATAAACTTGCTATTGTTTCACTTAGTGATTATAATGCTACCAGAAAACAAAGTGGATTAGAAGAAATAAAATTAAATAAAAATGAATTTGCAATAAGCTGTGCTGTAGAAGACTACAGAGCATTTTATGAAAAATATATTAATAGTCAATCAAAACATATTACAGTAAATGGAGTAAAGCTTAATTTAAACCAGACAAATCTATATACTAATTCTTATAATACAAATGTAGTTCCATTAGATAATGGTACTTTAATTGTGCCTGATATTGTAGTAAAAAACTTAAATCCTACTATGATTACATTAAATATTAATTATAAAGAAAAAAGTAATAGTCTAGAAAATAAATTTATGGAAGCATACTATAAATTCCAAAGTAAAGTTAATAATTCTGATGACTATAGTATTGACTATAAATCAGTTATAGATGGAGAAAAAAAAGCTTTAAATACTGCATTTTCCTTTGTAGCAATATATATAGGTGTTATACTTCTAGTATCAGCAGGTGCAATATTAGCACTACAACAACTTATGGAATCAACAGTCAATAAAGAAAGATTTAAATTATTAAGAAAGCTTGGTGTAAATAAAAAAGATATGAAGAAAGCTATATTTGCACAAGTATTTATATTATTTGTAACTCCTTTAGTGTTAGCTATTATAAATGCTCTATTTATATCAAAAGTGTTATTTATCGTAGTACCAATTATGGCAGGAATGGGAGTTATCACAAATATGTTATTAACAATGAGTATTGTCCTAATCATATATGGAATCTATTTTATCTCAAGTTTCTTTGAAAGTTTAAATATAATAAATGAAAGCATGTAAATAAATTAAGTTTTTGAATAGATTTACCTACTTTAGGTTAGCAAGATAAGATTTTGACTTATAATTTAACCAATAGTTAAATTATAAGTCTTTTGTTAACTTTACCTCAATTTACTAATAAATGCTTTTTTAATATACTTAAATTAAGAGATATACATTAAGGAGGTATATATGCGAATTAAAATAGGTGAAGTCATACAAACACTGAGAAAAGAAAAAAGTTTAACACAAGAACAATTATCAAAGTTTATAGGAGTGTCAACACCAGCAGTATCTAAATGGGAAAGTGGAAATTCTTATCCAGATATAGAATTATTGCCAGTATTAGCAGATTTTTTTAATGTATCTGTTGACAAACTTTTAAACTATAAAGTAGATTTAAGTGAAGAAGAAGCAATGAAAGTTTATAAAGAACTAGAAGCAATTCTTGCTAAAGTAGAAATTGATTTATCAACAGAAGAACCGCTAGAAGAATTTAAAGAAGATTTAGAATCTGTAGAAAGACTTGCTAATATGTATATGGAGAAATATCCTCAAAGTTATCTGCTAAAGTTAAAAATAAGTTCGCTATATCAAATGTACTCATATAAATTTGGTAAAGATAAATTCAATAATAAAATTAAAGAAACAACAAATATTCTTGAAGATATAGTGAGAAATACAGATGATATTCAGATTAAAGAAACAGCACTTATTATTTTATCAAATGCATATTATATGTTAGATGATTACGAAAAGGCAGAGTTATATTTAAATATGATACATAAACCAATAGGAGACACAAGTGTTAATTTAGCTATGATATATTTAAGTCAAAATAGATTAGATGAAGCAGAAACATTACTTCAAAATAAATTATTTAGCGATGTATTTAATACAACTCTGGATTGTAAAGGATTAATTAATGTATGTAAAAATAAATATAAAGAATTAAAAAAAGAGTTAGATGATGGAAGTTATGACAAAAAAACAGCAGAGAAAGAAATGGAATATATAAAAAATAAATCATTAGGATATGCAAATGTATCTTTAGAAATAAAGAAGAAATTTAGTGAAAATAGGGGAGCTTTTTTTGGAATATACATGGACTACATAGAGCTATCTTTAAATCTCTTATTTTTTAATATGAAAGAAGAAGCTAAAGAAGCTTTATATGGTCTAAAAGAAATATTAGAAAAATATCCTCTACATGAAAGTTCAGATACAAGTCAAATGACGTTTTTTGATAAAGTAAAATCTAAAAATTCATATACTTTTAATGTATATACTAATTTACTCATCATGTTTAATGATAATAGTTTTAATGAATTAAGAGAAGAACCAATTTTTGAATCTATAATTGAAAGTGTTTCAGAATTGGAGAAAATGTTAAAAGATAAATAATGAATAAATATTTAGTGTGACAACCTAAAATTATAAAATAAAAAGCTAGAAAGTAGGATACTTAATAAAGTAAATATCTTATTTCTAGCTTTTTATTTTATAAAATAAGTTATCAAACATAGAAATTTAATTTGTATGAAATAAGTCATTAACCGTAGAATATAAAAAAATTATGAATAAAACAAATTTAGAAGTTACAAAAAAGTTACATAAATTTAGAAAGTTATAATATACATATATAATATAGGATTAAAACTGTAATAAATAAGTTAATTTAAAATTTGAACATGAAAGGGGAAATATTATGGAAAAAAGAGAAAAGAAAATAATAATATCATCTTTATTAAGTGTATCAATTTTAATGAGTTTAGTAAGCATATATTCTATATTAAATAAAGAAGAGATAAGTCTAACTGTTAAAGGCCAAGAACAAAAAGTATCTTCATTTAAAAAGACAGTTGAAGAACTTTTGGATGAACAGGGAGTGAAATACAATTCTGAAGATAAAATTAATCCAAGTTTGAATACAGAATTAAAGGATAATATGAAAATTAAGGTTGTTAAAGTAACTAAAAATCAAAAAGAAGAATTTGAAAAAATACCATTTGACACAAAACATGTGAATGATAGCAATTTAGTAAAAGGAAAATCTAAAGTCTATCAGGAGGGAATAGAGGGAGAGAAAAAACTAGTCTATAATTTAACTTACCATGATGGGGAACTAGTCAAAAAAGTCTTATCAAAAGAAGTAATTTCTAAAGAACCAACTGCAAAAATTATAAAAAATGGAACTAAAGAAAAAGTCTTAATTGCATCAAGAGGAGCAAATACAAGAGGAAGAAAACATATGAGAGTGGTTGCTACTGCATATGCAGGAGATACTATAACATCTACTGGTACAACGCCAAGATGGGGAGTAATTGCAGTTGACCCAAATATAATACCATATGGAACAAAAGTATATATACCTAGATTAGGTATGACATTTGTTGCAGAAGACTGTGGAGGTGCAATTAAAGGTAACAGAATAGATATATTTATGAATAGTGAAGGAAAAGCATCTAATTGGGGAAGACAGAGTTTAGATATATATGTATATTAATTTAGTGAATATAATAACTTTACTTAGAAGGAAAAAAAGTATAAAATATGAATTAATTAAACTGTTAGACTATTCTTGAAACAGAAAAAATATAGCTAAGGGGGGGATAAGATGAAAATAGTCTGCTTAGGAGACAGTTTAACATATGGATTTGGTGTATCACGAAGTAATTCATGGACAAACATTGTGAGTCAAGAGACTAGATTAGAAATAATAAATAAGGGTATAAATGGTGATACAACAAGTGGTATGTTAGTTAGATTTAATGAAGATGTTTTACAGAATTCTCCCGATATAGTTTTTATAATGGGTGGTACTAATGATTTTATTGCTGGAGCAGGAAATGAAGTTATTAATTCTAATATAATGGCTATAGTGCATCAAGCATATGCTAAAAATATTATACCAATAATAGGTATACCACTTAAACCAGATATTCCAAATGTTAGGGAAGATTGGAGTAGATTTACGGATTTTAATACAGTATCAAAAAAGTTAGAGTCATACAATTATTGGATAAAAAAATTTAGTGTGACATTTAATACTGATTTTGTAGATTTTTATTCTGAATATAATAAAAGTATGGAAAAGGAAGGATATAAAAAATTATATTTTGATGGATTACATCCAACTAAGGAAGGTCATAGAATAATTGCAAATATTTTTATTAAGTCAATTAATAAGTATATAGAAGAGTCATGATTGTATAAAAAAGATTTATCTATGAAATTATAATAAATGGATAAAATAGGGAGGATTTTATTATGGATTATACTAAAACTTATGAAGAATGGGTAAAGAGTTCATATTTTGATGAAGATACAAAACTAGAATTAGATAAAATAAAAGATAATGAAAAAGAGATAGAAGATAGATTTTATAAGGATTTAGAATTTGGAACTGCTGGTCTTAGAGGTGTAATTGAAGCAGGAACTAATAGAATCAACAAGTACACAGTTAGAAGAGCTACTTTTGGATTGGCAAACTATATACTAGAAAATACTACAGAGGAAGAAAAAAATAGGGGTGTAGTAATAGCTCATGATAATAGACATAAATCTAGAGAATTTTGTATAGAATCTGCAAATACATTAGTAGCGTGTGGTATAAAGGCATATATATTTGATAGTTTAAGAACTACTCCAGAATTGTCTTTTGCTGTTAGAAATTTAAATGCAATAGCAGGGATAGTTATAACAGCTAGCCATAATCCACCTGAATACAATGGATACAAAGTATACTGGGAAGATGGGGCACAAGTTATGCCAGATATTGCAAATGCAATAACAGAAAAAGTAAATAACATACATGATTATAGTATAATACCAACTTTAAGTGAAGCTAATAAAAATTTAGTAGTCTTATTGGACGAAACACAGGATACTGAATTTATAGAAGCTGTAAAAAGTCAAGTTATAAGAAAAGATTTAGTAAAAAGCGTAGGTAAAAATTTTAAAATAGTTTATACACCTCTTTGTGGAACTGGCAATATTCCAATAAGAAGAGCATTAAAAGAAGTAGGATTTGAAAACATATTAGTGGTTCCAGAAGAAGAAAATCCAGACCCAAATTTTGCAGGGCTTGATTACCCAAATCCAGAAGAGAAAAAAGCTTTAAATAGAGGAATATTACTTGCAAAAGAAAAAGGAGCAGACCTTGTAATAGCAACTGACCCAGATTGTGATAGAGTAGGTGTAGCTGTAAGAACTACTACAGGTGAATATGTATTACTTACAGGAAATCAAATTGGTGGAATGTTGACACACTATATAATAGAAGGCTTAAAAGAAAATAACAAATTAAAAGAAAATCCTACAATGATAAAAACTATAGTTACATCAGAATTTGGAGCAGATATAGCAAAAGAAAATAATGTTGATGTACTAAATGTTCTTACAGGTTTTAAATTTATTGGTGAAAAAATAAAATTATTTGAAGAAAATAAAGATAGAAATTATGTATTTGGATATGAAGAAAGTTATGGTTATTTAGTTGGAACTCATGCAAGAGATAAAGATGGTGTTGTTTCATCATTATTAATATCTGAAATGGCAGCATTTTACTATTCAAAAGGTATGAGCTTATATGAAGGCTTAATAGAACTGTATAAGAAATATGGATTCTTTAAAGAACAGACTATATCTTTAACTTTAAAAGGTATAGAAGGTGTGGAAAAAATAAAAGAGATAATATCTTATTTTAGAGAAAATCAAATTGATTGTATAAATAATATAAAGGTAATTGATAAAAAAGACTATAAAAATGGTGTAGATAATCTTCCTAAGTCTGATGTTTTAAAATATTTCTTGGAAGATGAGTCTTGGGTAGCTATAAGACCATCAGGAACAGAACCAAAGCTGAAATTTTATATAGCTGTAAAAGGAACTAGTGATGTTGAAGCAGAGGAAAAGCTTAGAGGTTTAAAAGAATATATAGATATTATGGTATCAAAATTAAAATAAAACAGACTAAATTGCTACATAGAATAATAATAAATGAGTATTAAAAGATGCAATTTTATTTGTATTTAAATAAAAGCATTATAAAAAACTGACTGACATTTAACTGACAGTCAGTTTTTTATTTAAAAAGTATTTTACTAAAATTATTATTTTAATTATTTGTTTTGATATTTTTTTGTTATATTTGTAATGAATGATTTATTAAATTCTATACAACCGTAT
>NZ_JAGWCT010000067.1:0-22485 GCF_020657815.1 Clostridioides sp. ZZV15-6597
CTTTAGTATATATATTTGAATAGTATTTTTTTAGCTTTTAAATTTTTTTATTTATTTTTTTTATATTTTATATAGATTTTCAATCAAATAATTTAAATTCAAAATACGTTTTCATCGTTAATTTATGCATGTTATTTTTTTATAATTTCATTTTTGAGCGATTTAATTTTATAGCAAAATAATAAAAGCTATTTAAGTTCTCTATTTAAGAACAAAAACAGCTTTTAGATATATATATTAATATTTTCTTCTTTTTAATAAATTGACTTATTCTATTGCTTTGCTTTCATTTGATATTTATCTGTAAGTTTTACGTTGTATTTTTCCTTCAAATCATTTATAAGTAAGTTTTGCTTTTCTGATGTTAAAGTACTTACTAAATCTGATTTTACTTCTTCAAATGGTTGATATTTTTCATCTGTTTTCTTAATTATATGGTATCCATAATCACTTTCTACAAGCTTACTAGATATTTCTCCTTTTTTCAAAGCAAATGCAGCTTTTTCAAAAGATTCTACCATTTGACCTTTCCCAAAGAATCCTAAATCTCCACCTGATTCTGCACTACTATCTTCAGAATACTTTTTAGCTAGAGTAGCAAAATCTTCTCCAGCTTCAGCTTTTTTAAGTATTTCTTCTGCTTGTTTTTTAAGTTCAGCTTTTTTACTATCACTGACTTGTTTACCTTTATCATCAACAGTTTTTATTAAAATATGTGAAGCTCTAACTTGTAAATAATTGCTCTTGTTTTTATCATAATAACTTTGTGCATCTTTATCTGTTACCTTTGATGCTTCATTTAAGTATTTTGATGCTATTAGTTCTTTTTTCATATCGTCTTTTATATATTTCTCAGTCAAGTCAAATTGCTTTAGAAATTCTTCTTTTGTCATTCCCATTGCAGATTCTATACTAGACATTAGATTATCATATTGAGCATTTAATTCGTCATCAGTTATGCTTATCTTTTCTTTTGCTGCTTCTGAGGATAATATATCTGATGTAATCATAGTCTCAATCATATTTGATTCATATGAACGTATTTCATCATCACTCATAGTATTTTTTGCATTTAAATAAAATAATGGCTCCATTCTTTTTCTTAACATTTCCCCTGTAATTTTTTTATCCCCAATAGTAGCTACTACTTCATTACTATTATAACGCTTTGAAGTAGCTGGTAATTTTCTTCCAGCTTCTTTTCCAGAGACATAGCCTCCACCCAAGCAAATTGCCCCTACTGCAACAATTGCTATAACTGCTTTAAGTTTTTTACTACTTAATTTTATTTCTCTTTTCTTGACTTTGTTATCAGTATTTTTTTCACCTGACACATCATCTTGTTTAGAACTTACATTTTCTGAATTTTTAATTTCATTCAATGTATTCTCTTTTGAATTTTTTTCTTCAGACATTAATATCCTCCTTAATTTTAATTGTACAATACTTCACTTTTATTATTTTACATTAAAATAATATTAAATGTGTGAATCAGAAATGAAACTCTCATGAATTTAAAATGAAATTAAATATTTCTTAAACTATATCTTATGAAATTTCTTCCTATTTTTGTATCTCCATACTTTAACATTTGTATAACTTCATTTTTTTCTTTTTGCAAATAAATAGAACATTCTTCTAAAGACTTAAATATCTCTAATACTTCGCCTTTTTTATTTACTAATTCAATCTTTTTCTTTCCACCTCTTTTGATTATAGACTTATATTTTTTAAAGTATTCATCGTATTCTTCATCAATACATTCAAACTTATAATTCATTTTTATTGTTTCAATCTTATCATTAGTTAAAATTTCATTTCTCTTTTTATCAGAAAGTCTTGTACTAAATATTTTGTCATTAAGAATATTAAATATCTCAGATGGAGATTTACTATTTTCTAGATAGCTCCATTCATTTTTACAGTATTCTTCTACCTTTAACACTTTACTTAAATAATTTATAGCTTCTCCAAAGTAATCCATATATCCATATTTTAAATTTTCTCTTATGTAGCCAAGTGGTACCTTAAGATTTTTACTACATTGAATATGAGTATCAAAAGTCTTCTCTTCTTTAGTATATAGGTTTATTGCTTTTATACTTCTTCCTCGTCTTATTTTTATTTCTTTTATGTAATTTAAATCTTCTTCTGTCAAGTATTCATTTGTATCACTTACTTGTTTTTCTTCAACTTCAATAGTGTCTGTTACTAGAATATTATTTTCACTTTGGTCAATTTCTTCAAGTTCTTTAGAATCTGTTTTTTTACTTTCAAGCAGTATTTCTTTTTTATTTAATTTGATAGATTCCTCAGTAATAAACACTTCTTTTTTATCTAATTCTGTAGTATTTTTATTAATTAGTATTTCTTCGCTATTTATACTTTTCTCTGCTATTTCCGTATCATCAGTTTCTATTTCTACTTTATTTAAAGTTGTATCATCATCATTAACTATTAATTCTTCTTTGTCATTATTTATTATTAATTCTTCTTTAGATAAGACTTTGTTTTTATTATCATATACTACTTCTTCTTTGCTTAATACTTTATCTTCTTTATCAGACAAATGTTCTTCTTGGTTTAAAGGCTCATTTTCTTTACTTACAACTTCCTCTTTACAGTATAATACCTTTTTTTCGTTATCAATTAAATTTTCTTCATATAAAATTTTTTCATTTTTTAATATTATTTCACCTTCTTCTTTTGCTTCCTCAACTTTTTGTCTCTTTTTCATAATACCAAACCACTTTTTTAACACTCAATGTTCCTCCTAATACTTTATCTACTCTTTATATTATCACATAAAATATTACTATTTTTAACAATTCCTTAATTTTTAATTACTTACAAATATAAAAATTATATTTATATAATTTATTTTTAATTACTTGTCAAAAATTCATCAACATCTGTAACCATAAAACTTTTATAAAACCCTTTTATCAGCCAAAAATATAGCCTTTATTTCATAGTAATTATATCATGTTTTTATAATATATTATCTTTTTTAAATTTTTTACTTCTTAATACTATTAAAGATACAATTTATAATATATTTTATCAAATAACAACAGTATACTAACACAAGTGTGACAATACTAGATGTTGTAAATTATGGCTAGTAAAATAGGATAAAATACTTTCTATTTATGGAGTAAAATTTATAAAAAATGCGAAACGTAAACTTTACATACAATAAAGAATGGATTTAATTAGTCATATAATTTCTTAAACTTCATATGACTAATTAAATCCATTGTAATTAATTTTAAACTATGCATTTGATTTTTTTATTATAAAAGGAATAGTTATAATTGTACCTATTAAAGCATCTACCATATCAATCATAGTATCTTCTAGTCCTCCAGCTTGTGTAGTAGTCCCAATAAAAGTATCCATTAGAAATTCACCTATTTCCCACAAACTAGCCACTCCCATACTAAACATAAATACAAATATAACTAAAAATATTTTACTCATCTTACTTACATCTTTCTGTATATAAAAATATTTAATTGTAGAAAATGCTACAATACAGGATATTATACCCGACCATAGATGTAAAAAATCATCATAATAATTTATGTCATAAAAATTAAAACAAGTCCCTAATAATGATGCAAACATTATAAATAATGCAAGTACAATATATAATTCATTGCTCAAAAGTCTTTTATTTTGCCTATTTAAAATACTCAGTATAAAAGTACCAATTAAGCTGATTGCTACTAAACCTACACTTCCAAAAGCTCTATTTGTAGCAAAAAATATGGCACATAAAACATATACTATATAAAGTAAAATGGTTATTGGCTTTAAAAGTTTATTCATAAATAATTTACCTTTCCAAAACATTCTATATTCTATAATAACTTAGGATTAACATCATTATCGCCATGACCATAAAGTTTTAATGGCTTAAGTGCTGGACCTTCAAGTATATTTCCCTTATAGTCAAATCTTGAACCATGACATGGACAATCCCATGTTTTTTCTTCACTATTAAAATTAAGTTCACATCCTAAATGAGTACATGTGGTATCTACAATATAAAAATCTCCTCTATCATCTTTATAAACACCATATCTTTTTCCATCAATGTTAACAATCTTTCCTTCACCACTACTTTTAGGCATATCTCCACTACCTATTTTTAACTTTCCAGTGACATAATTCATTGCTACATTTGCATTTTCCTTTATAAAGTCCTTTGAAAAATAACTACCTAATCTTGAAGGATTGAAAGTATCTTTATAGTCAGAAGTTTTATTTATTATTAAATCCTTTATTATTATTCCTGCAACAGTTCCATTAGTCATTCCCCATTTAGAAAATCCTGTAGCTACATAAATATTATTCTCTCTTTTATTGATATAACCTATATAAGGAACATTATCAAAACTCATATTGTCTTGAGCAGACCATTTATATTTAAAATCTTCCACCTTAAATACTTCTTTACCATAACGCTCTAAATCATCAAATATTTCTTCTTCAGTTCCACCTTGACCAACTTTGTGGTCTCCTCCTCCAAAGATTAATAAGCTGTTATTTTCATCATTACATTGTCTAAAAGTTATTGCTGGGTCATCTATACTTATAAATATACCCTCTGGCAATTCATTTTGTAGGACTGCAACCATTAAATAAGCACGTTCTGCATATTCCTTTGCAAAATAAAAATTCAATCCATCATACCATGGACTATGAGATGAAATTATAACATTTTCAGCTTCTATTATATTATTATCTCTAGTCTTAACTCTACATATAGCTCCTTTTTCTAGGTCTACTATTGGCGTGTTTTCATATATTTTTAGACCTAGACTTACTGCTACTTCTGCCAGACCATCAACATATTGCTTTGGATTAAATTGACCTTGATTAGAAAAACGAATAGCTCCTTTTACATCTAATGGAATATCATTTATAGTTTCATGATATTCGCAATCTATACCTATTTTTTTACATGTACGATATTCATCTTTAATATCCTTTATAGCTTCTTCCTTCTCTGTAAAAACAAAAGATGGAATCCTTTGGAAATCACATTTTATATTATTTTCACTGATTATTTTCTCAATCAATTTTAAAGCTTCATTATTTGCATTATAATATGATTTAGCTTTATCTAATCCATATTTTTTCTCTATTTTAGAATATACTATATCATGTTGACAAGTTACTTTGCCAGTATTTCTTCCTGAAGTTCCATATCCTATTTTATCAGCTTCAACAAGCGCTACTTTTTTACCTTCTTTTGCTAATAGATATGCAGTTGTTAATCCAGTTATTCCTCCTCCTACTACTAGACATTCTACTTTTATATTCTCACCTAATTTTTTATATTCTTTGGGACTTGAATTTAAAACCCAATACGATTCATTCATTTTAAATACTCCTTTACATGTTAAATAATAATAGTTTTTCCATCATAGAGTTTATTTATTATAAATAATATAAAAAAATAAACACAAGACTATAGATTATTTGTTTATCATATTCTCAAAGATGCTATAGTTAACCAATCTTATTGTATAATTTAAAATTCTTTTGAGATTACTTTTAATTGATTTTTCTTTAAGGAAGTTTATTTTTCTCTCTATCAATTTATATGTCTATGAAATATATAGTTGATTTTTATATAGTAATATATTACTATTGATATTGTAGGAGGATTATGTAGTTAATGACACTAAAACAAATATTCAAAAAAATAAAATGGAGGTTTTATGAAAAACAAAATAATTATAGGCATTACTTGTTTATTTATATTGCTAATGTCTGGGTGTACTTCAAAACATACAACAGAAATAAATGTATTAGCCACTACCGATTTACATGGTAACATCCCTTATGAGTTAACTTCTTATGTAAGGAAACAAAGAGAAAAAGATAAAAATATAACTTTAGTAGATGCTGGAGACTTCTTTGACCGTGGAGTAGCTTTAGGTAGTAGTATGGATGATTATTCTAATGCTATGCTTAAAGATAACAACAACAAAACTGAAAGCTATATTGAAACTCCTATTTCAAAGGACATGAAAGAAGTCGGTTATGATGCTGTAGTTCTTGGTAATCATGAATTTATCTCCCTTAATAAATATCATTTAGATAATATGATATCTGATTTTGAAAAACAAAAAATAGATGTATTATCAGCTAATACTTATAAGAAAAATGGGGATAGCTATACAAAACCATACATAATAAAAAATATTGATACACCAGAAGGAAATGTAAAGCTAGGAATTCTTGGACTTACTATAAAAGAAGTTGGTGAAGGAAAACAGCTAAATGAAAATGGAGAACTTGTGGATTCTAAATCTTTAGAGCTAAAAGACCAAGAAGGTTATGATGGTGAACTATATATGAATGATTTAGTAGAAGATGCCAAAAAGTGGGTAAAAATCATGGAAAAAGAAAATCCAGATATAATAGTAGCTGTTGCACACACAGGTGAAAAGCCTAAAAAACCTAAAAATCCAGGTAATAGAATACAGGATTTAGCTCAACAAATTGATGGTATTGATGCGATAGTTGCAGGACATAATCATGTTCAAATTGAACAACACGATTATAAAAACACATCGGGAGAAAAGGTTATAGTTACTGAACCAGGAAAACATGGAGAATGTATTTCTAAAATTAACTTTAAGTTAGAAAAAAATAAAGATAAATGGAGTGTAGTTGACAAATCTAGTGAGTTAGTTAAATTTGAGAAAAATGAAGAAGATGAGAAATTCGGACAATTCGCTTCTTCACTTATGAAAGCTAGTGAAAACAACAATGAAATAAGACTAGCAAAGGTAATGCCTCCTGAATGGGATAAAATATTTATCTTTAAGTCTGGAACATCAGCAAACGATATATATAAAGCTGTAGGATATAAATGGAGAAATATATCTTCTCCAAAAGATAGAGATATGGTACAAATTGTTGTTATGAACAATAATAAGCCTGTTACTTATCTATATGGAGAATCAGAGCTTATGCCACTTAGTATAAAATGTGATGAATCAGAGTATAAAGACAATGTTGTGACTATTTATCCTAATAAAAATGATAAATTCAAAGTTATAAAAGGTGAAAGAAAATATGGTATTGATTTAGAGCATATAGAGTAGAACTAAATTAGCAAGACTCTAGTGACTAAGACTACTAAAATATATTATAAGTTATGTCAGCTAGCTGACATAACTTATAATATATTGTGAAAAATTAAAATGAGTGATTTGAAACAAATAAATGTAATTAAAAAATATAAATACACCAAATTATTTAAATTTACATATGAATAAAATTAAACAAAATATGTAATGTGTAGATAATTTAATAATAAAATTGAAACCATCAGAAAAATTTTAATCTTTGTTAATTATAATATTCTAAGTAATATATTTATTCTAAAAAAAGTGAGTAAACTCTGTATATCAGACTTAACTCACTTTTTTATATAAACCCTTATCTTAGGATAATTCAGTAATGTATTAAATTTTATAAAAAGTCATATTTTTATTTATTAAACAGATTTTAGTTATTATGCTCTTTGATTCAATGGTTTTTTAAGCAGTGCTAAAAGCATCATTCCAACTATAGCACCTACAATTATAGCTACTATATATCCAAGAGGATGAGTAACTACTGGTATAACAAATACGCCTCCATGAGGTGCACGAAGAGCTGCATTAAATAACATACTAAGTGCTCCTGCTACTGCTGAACCTCCAACACAAGCTGGTATAACATGAAGTGGGTCTCCAGCTGCAAAAGGTATTGCTCCCTCTGTTACAAATGATAACCCCATTACATAGTTAACTTTACCAGACTCTCTTTCTTCTTTTGTAAATCTATTTTTGAAAAATGTAGTTGCAAGAGCTATCGCAAGTGGTGGAACCATACCACCAGCCATTACTGCTGCCATTATTTCAAATTGCCCTGATTCAAGCGATGCTACACCAAATACATAAGCTGCTTTATTTACAGGTCCACCCATATCTACAGCCATCATTCCGCCTAACACTAATCCTAAAACTATTTTTGAAGTTCCACCTAAACTATTTAGGAATCCAACCATAGCATTATTAATTGCTGTAACTGGAGGTATTACTAGAAATGTCATTATAACACCCATCAAAAGAGTTCCAAATAAAGGATATAATAATACTGGTTTTATTCCTTCTAATGAAGTTGGTAATACGTTAAATATTTTCTTAAGTCCTTCTACTAAATATCCTGCTATAAATCCTGCAAGTAGTGCCCCTAGAAAACCTGAACCACCATCTCCTGCAAGAGCTCCTCCTACAAAACCTACAACAAATGCAGGTCTATCAGATATAGAATATGCTATATAACCTGCAAGTACAGGTAACATAAATCCAAATGCTTTATCCCCAATTCCCTTAAAAAATGCTGCTATTGGTGTATTTGAACCAAAATGTGAAGGGTCAATAGAGTAATCATCAAGTAAGAATGCTAAAGCTATAAGTATACCTCCACCAATAACAAATGGCAACATATTAGATACACCATTCATTAAATGCTTGTATACTTTTCTAAATCCACTTTCACTTTCTTCACCTGATTCGTTGTGACTTCCTTCTCCTACTCCATGATAAATTGGAGCATCTCCATTTACAGCTTTATCTATAAGTTCTTCCGCTTTGTGTATACCATCAGCAACCTTAGTTTTTATAACTTTTTTGCCATCAAATCTAGCCATTTCAACATTTTTATCTGCTGCTACTATTATACATGTAGCATTTTTTATCTCTTCTTTTGTAAGTCTATTCTTAACTCCTGCTGAGCCATTAGTTTCTACTTTTATAGAGATACCTTTACTTTCAGCCATTTTATTTAAACTTTCAGCTGCCATAAATGTATGTGCTATTCCTGTTGGACACGCTGTTACTGCTAAAACTTGAGGATATTTACTAATATTTTTATCTTTATTATTTACAGTATCTTCTTTACTAATTTCTTCATCCTGATATTCTTCACTGAATTTTTCTCTTTCTTTTTTATCTATTATTTCTTTGAATTCTCTTGCTGAATTTGAATTTATAAGTTTATTTCTAAAATCCTCATCCATAAGTATTGTAGATAATCTTGATAATACTTCAAGATGTGTATTATTAGCTCCATCTGGTGCAGCTATCATAAAAAATAAATTTGACAAACTTCCATCAAAAGATTCATAATCTATACCTTCCTTTGATACCGCAGCTGCTATACAAGCTTTGTCAACTGATGTAGTCTTAGCATGAGGAATAGCTACACCTTCTCCAATTCCTGTTGTACTCATCTCTTCACGGGCTAAAATTGCTTTCCTATAGTTTTCTTTATCATTTAAATTACCACTATTTGCAACTAAATCAACTAGTTCTTCTATTACTTCTGGTTTGTTTTTTGACTTTAAATTTAATTTAATTGATTTTTCATCTAATAAATCTATAATTTTCATAAGTTCTCATTTCCTCTCTATATATTTTTTGGGTTATTTTTAAAATCTTTTAACAGATATTTCGTTTACTAATTTATCAATACATTTTCTTTCAGCTAAATCATATGAAAAAGCAGTTGCACTCCCTGAGGCTGCACCTAATTTAAGAGCATAATCATATTCACCAGTACTTAGATATCCAGATATAAATCCTGCTACCATAGAGTCTCCTGCTCCTGCAGAATTTTTTACAGTTCCTTTAGGTACATCACTTATAAATACTTCATTATCTTCTGTAATCAGTAATGCTCCATCTTTACCCATGGATACTAAAACATTTACAGCTCCCATTTCTTTTAACTTTTTAGCATACTTTACTATATCTTCATTTGAATTTAATTTGACATCAAACATTTCCTCTAGTTCATCATTATTAGGTTTAATTAGGAAAGGCTTATATTTTAAGACATTAAGAAGAAGATTTTTTGTTGCATCTACAACAATTTTTATATTCTTTTCTTCTAGCCTAGACATTATATTTTCATATAATTTTTCATCCAAAGTAGACGGTATACTACCTGCCAATATTAAAATATCATCTTGATTTAATTTATCAAGTTTTTTATATAATAGGTTGATATATTCATCACTTATATTGGGTCCTTGTCCATTAATTTCGGTTTCCTCTGACACTTTTATTTTTACATTTATTCTTGAAAAACCATTTTTCAATTTTATAAAGTCTGTCTTTAATTTTTTTTCCTCCAATGTCTTTACTATATATTCACCAGTAAAATCACTTATAAAACCTAATGATGTATTGTCATGTCCAAGTTCTTTAAGTATACAAGATACATTTATACCTTTTCCTCCTGGATAAACGTATTCTTCATTTACACGATTTGTGCTTCCTGTATTTAATTCATCTAATTTAACTATATAATCTATTGATGGATTTAATGTTACTGTATAAATCATTTTGCCACCTCTTTTTATTTATTTATCTTATGTTTAATATCTTAACTCCATATTAATATTCCTGAAAGTCAAAAAATTTCTCTTAATTAAAAGAGAAATTTATCGTTTTCATCTTATTTAGTTTTATATTATCCAAATTTACATGTGTATATACAGCACTATGTTGTATATATCTCTATTTAAACATGTTTACAAATTTTTCGAAATTGCTATTTTCACATATGCTTATAACTTTTGCTATAGAATCCACTCTTTTGTATATGTTTGAAAATATAACTTCATAATCTAATATTTTATCTTTATCAAGTGCCAACATTATTATTAAGCGCACATCTGATATTTCCCAAGCAATTGGTTTTTTTAGTATTCCAATTGCTATTTTATTATCAAAAACCTTTCCAATAGCTCCATGTGGTATAGATACCATGTTGCCTATTTCTGTTGTTGCTATTTTTTCTCTCTCAAAGTAAGAGTTTTTCATATCATCATCTATATAACCTTTTTGTACAAGTTCACTTGCCATAAAATCTATAACTTCTTCTTTATATTTAAAATCTAAATCAGTAAAAAACAACTCACTATCAAATAAGTTTTTTATATCTAAATCCAAATATACATTGCCTGTTTCTATATATTTTTCAATTAATTTAATTTCCTTTTCACTCAACATTGGAGATATGTTTATTACTGGTATATCACCTATTTCAATAGGTACAGTAGATATTACAAAATCAACATCTATAACCTTTACATATTCAACTAGATATGAAGGAATAATTTTTAATATTTCTAGCTTTTCTCTAAATATATTATCTAATTTAGCTTTTATTAACATTGAGGTGCCTATACCTGATGTACAAACTATTATCGCTTTGAAAACCTTATCTTTATTATTATAGGATGCTCTCTCAATAGCACCTCCTATATGTAGAGCTATATTTGCAACTTCATCTTCGTTGATTTCTATTTTTAAATCTTGTTCTATTGTTTTTTTAGCTATATTAGCTAATTCAAACGCAAATGGATACTTTATTTTAATATCTTGTGCTATTATAGGTGATTGATTCATGCCTAACTTTATTTTCTTACACAAGCTACTGATATGCTTATATAGATATTCTTCAAATACATCATCATGACTTATATCTATTGATGTAGCTAGCTTTAAATTTTTACAAAACGTTCTTATTGAATTTATTATAATTTCTTTGTTCTGTTCATTTGCTAATATTAAACTTCTCTTGTAGCTATAGGTTTCTACATATTCCTTTATAAATTCTTTTTCATCATACTTATGCCTGCTCAAAATAACTAATATATTATTTAATACATTCTTAAATTCTATATCAGTTAGTACTAATCCATTTTCATTTAATACATCTAATAGTATTTTTTTTATTATTAACTTTTTTTCTTTTATATCATCATTTAAAAAATCATTTAGACTGAGTTGATTGTCTCTCTTATTACTTAAATCAATTATACAATTTAATATCTTATCTTCATTTTCAGAAATACATATACCTTGTTTATGCTTAGATTTAACGGAAATTGAATACTTATCCAATATCCTCTTTACTTCTTTTAAATCATTTTTTACTGTTGAAACACTTACATACATAGAATCTGCTAAATCTTCAAGCCTTATAGTATTTTTTTCTTCGTTGCTTAAAGTTAGTATTTTTCTGATTATATATTCTACCCTATCTACATCATCATAAAGGTTACTATTTAAATTCACTTCATCAAAGCTTCCCTCTAACTTATAACCAACACCTCTTATTGATAAAATTTTACCATTTTTAAGCTGTTTGTTAATATCCTTTATTTCATTTTGTATAGTCTTTGAAGAGCACCCTATTTCTTGGCTTAAGGCAAGTCCACTCATTGTATCTTTTGAATTTAACAGTATCTTTATTATATTTATCTGTCTAGCGGTTATATTTAAACTCATAAAATCACCTTTTACTCTAGATATTGATTTCTCAAATTTTTTATCTCTTCTTTATTTAAATTAAATTCTCCATATAGATACTCTTCTACACTATTGTATTCCTCATCAATTCTTCTAAAAGCTGTCTTCATATATTCTTCATTTACACCAAATATATAATTTAATCTTGCTTTTGGAATATGTTTAAATTTAGGTTTATATTCTATAAACCTTTCTATTTCCTTGTCTGCAAACTCATTGCTTTTTAGATAATCTTTCATTATATTTTCTCTTGATACACCCAAAATCATAAGAATTATAGCACTTCCTACACCAGTTCTATCCTTACCAGCTGTACAATGATTTAGTATTGGCAAATTAGAGTAATCTTTTATAAGTTCTACTAGTTTTTTATATGAAGGGTTATTTACAGGTAGATTATAATAGCTATTATTTAGCATATTAAACGCACCATCTTTTTCAAATAAGCCATCAATCATATCTTCTATAGAACCAAAACGACCTCCTGATTCTTCTAATTCTCTCATTGCGGGAATTCTTATATTTTTTATATTTGATATTATTGTTGATGGATGTTTACGAGCCTCTTCATCACTTCTATAATCAAATACGTATTTGATATTTAATTCTTTTAAAACCTTTATATCGTTCTTACTCAAATTTGATAATTTTGCAGACCTATAAAATAAACCATACTTTACAGTTCTACCATCCTCTGTTTTATTTCCACCTAAATCTCTAAAGTTTTTCATCTTACCACCTCTTAAAAATTATCTATCATATGATAAGTTATCTACTATATTTAGCTCAAACATTATAAATTAATTTTATCACAATTTTATGCTATTTATTTAAAATATTTTTTCCTATTTACTTATTAATTGTAAAATACAAAAGTGTATCTTTATACAAAATTAACCTAAATTTTACATAATTTATTTACTACATAGAAGCTTTATAGTTTATAATCAATATACAGTAGTATTTTATATAAATAAGACATATTTAGAATACTATTAAATACATTGGAGGTTTTATATTATGGACATTCAAAAACAAAAGAGCTTTATAATTAAATTTACATATGTAGTTTTAATAGCAAGTATTATATATGTTGTGTTAAAATTCTTATTTCCATTATTGATGCCTTTTGTGATTAGTTTTATCATTGCCTTTATTTTAAGACCTATTATAAAGCTTATTACAGATAATACAAACTTAAATCGTACATTTATTTCTGCGGTAGTACTTTTAGCCTTTTATGGATTAGGAATCTTTTTATTAGTTAGTTTTGGTGCAAAAATATTTGCAAGTATAAGCGACATATTTTTTAGACTTCCTTACATATATAAATCAGGTATACAGCCAACACTAAACACTTTATTTTCTAAGATAGATGCTAGTACACCTAATGTTAATCTAGCATTGATACTTGGTTGGGATAATATCAGTCAATCTATGATGTCTTTAGTTGCCTCTATTTCAACAAATGCACTTAATGCTATTGCAAGTGTTGCAAGTAAAACCCCTGCATTTATGTTGAAACTTATTATAACTTTAATTGCTTCTTTTTTCTTTACATTTGACTATCAAAAAATAGTAAACTTTATTTTAAGACAGTTTCCAGAAAAAAGTCAGTCGATGATAATCAATATAAAAAATAGTAGTATCAATGCTATTTTAAAATTGCTAAAAGCATATGCCATACTACTATCAGTAACATTTGTAGAACTTCTTATTGGTCTTAATATCCTACAAGTTGAAAATGCATTTACTATATCTGTCATCGTTGCGCTTGTTGATATTTTACCAGTATTAGGTACAGGAAGTATCTTAACTCCTTGGATGATTATTTCATTAATCAATGGTAATATACATTTGGCAATAGGACTTTTAATACTATACATAATCATAACTGTTGTTAGACAAATATTGGAGCCAAAAGTAGTAGGACAACAAATTGGTCTGTATCCTTTAATAACCCTAATGTGTATGTTTGTTGGTGCTCAACTATTCGGAATAGCTGGATTATTTGGATTTCCTATCGCAGCTACAATCATTAAAAACCTACATGATAATGGGATTATTACTGCATTTAAATAACTTAAAATCAATATTTTTATTTAAACTTAAAATAGTGAGATATGTATTACACATCTCACTATTTTTCTACTTTGCACATATAGTATCAATCATTTCTTTATATTCATTTTCATTATTTAAGAAATCAATATTTTTAAATTTTTTTCGCATCTTCTCTTTAATTTCCAATGAATAAGATATCGTATATGGAAGAAATCTCTCTATTTTTTTTATATATTCTATAGAAAAAAATTCAGCATTATAAGCTATAGAAAACAAAATCAACATTAAACAATCATTTTTTATCATATCTGTTATAGCTTCATTTCTACTGTTAATTTTAAAGTTATCTATTAATTCAATAGTAAAGTTTATTAACTTATTTGCAATTTCATCCAATAACCCCTCTTTTGACATCTCTGTCATAATAGTTTTATGATTATACTTTAAATCTTCTTTTATATCCTGTAAATCATCAGATATTTGTAATAAAAATCCATAACCAATACAAAACTTTATTTCTTCCTTTGTCATAAGCCCATTTATTAAATATCCATCTACTAAAACAGATGAACCTCCCTTTTCAGCAGAAATGGATAATATTTCATCTTTATGCAAATAAGTCTCTTTATCCTGCTGTTTTAAACTCTTTACTTGGCTTCTAAATATTAATAACAGTGACTCATATATTTCTTTGAAATCTTCTCTAGGATAAACCTCTTCAATATAATCTATCATCTGAGATACTTTACTTTCATGACAGTTATTAGGTTTAATTTGTTCTCCTAAGAGTCTTTTTTCTAACCAACTATTAAATAAAGTTTTATCCATTTCATTTGTCTTTGTATTATCTAAATAATTGTCTGTATATGGATATAACATACTATATGCAAAACTTGCTTTTGAATAATACACATCTTTTCCAAATAATAATTGTAGCGCATTTGAAATCCATACATTCCTCATGGCCTGCATAATATCTTCTATAGGTAAATCATCATCAAATCCTCTAGCATCTCTGATAAATTGTTTTGTTATTTCTAAGAATTTTTTTCTATCTTCTACATTCATTTTCTCTAATTTAAAAATATTCTCTTTTTCTAGTGTTTTTTGCAAAAAAGCTTCACCTTTTTTTATCCACATTTTTCTTAAAACAACATCACTTGGATACTTTTCTAAGTGAACTGATACTTTATCTATCAATTTATCTAATTCGCTTTCACACTTTTTTTGTGACTCTTCACTATATGCTTCTATTTCTTTACATAATTCAATACTTGAATTATTCCATATATCTTTACATTCGTCACAATAGTATTTAAACATATAATTTAATCTCATTTGACATCCCTACTTTCATGTCTAAACTATACCCTATATTATATCAGTACATATAACTAATATATAGTTAAAGTTGTGATTGTGTATAATATTACCATGAAAACTATTTATTTTTTCAACTTAGCTAAGGCTTCTGCAAATGGATTATTAAATACTTCTTGATTTTTATTTTGATTTTTTATATATTGATTAACATCTTTCTTTGATGCTTTCTTTTTTTCTTCTTGTTTTCTTTTGTTAAAAGAGGATAATTTTTCTCTATACCCACAGCTACAAGTAAAAATTCTTCCTTCACCTTCACCACGAAGCTCTAATTTTTTATGACAATTAGGGCATCTTGAATTAGTTGTTTGTGATATAGTTTTTCTAGTATTACACTCTCTATCTTCACAAATTAACATTTTACCTTTCTTACCATTTACCTCTAGCATAAATTTGCCACATTCCGGACATCTATTTTTAGTTAAATTATCATGTTTAAATTTGCTATCACTGCTTTTTACTTCTAATACAATAGCTTTTGAATAATCTTTCATATCATTTATAAATGTATTTTTATTAAGCTTACCTTTTGAAATATCTAATAATTTCTTTTCCCATGATGATGTAAGTTCTGGTGTCTTTAAGTCCACAGGAACTAAATCTAACAGTTGTTTTCCTTTTGATGTTATATATATATCTTTATTTTTCTTTTCCATCAAAAATGAATTGAATAATTTTTCTATTATATCTGCTCTAGTAGCAACTGTACCAAGTCCACTTTTCTCCATAGATGTTAAAAGTGTAGCCTCATTTAAGTATGGTGGTGGATTTGTCTTTCCTGAAGTCATCTTTAAACTTTTAACTTTAAGAATATCTTTTTCCAACACATTTGGAATGCTTTCATACTCATCTTCATCATCCATATCTTTATAGCTTTCTTTCCAGCCTAGATTTATTACTTTATTGCCCTTAGCTTTAAATGTCTCACCCTCTATAGTTGCATTTATAGTTGTCTGTTCATATTCAAAAGGAGGACTTAATACTGCCAAAAACCTTTTTACAACAAGATTATATATTTTTCTTTCTTTATCTGTAAAATCACTCATAAACACTTTTTGCTCTGTTGGTATTATAGCATGATGGTCTGTTACTTTTGAATTATCAACAAAAGACTTATTAGCTATAATATTACTTTTCAATAACTTATTACAAACCTTTGAGTAATCACTAACATTTACAGCTTTTATTCTATCTTTTAATGTTCCAACAATATCCGAAGTTAGATACCTAGAATCAGTTCTAGGATAAGTAAGTACCTTATGATGTTCATATAGTTTTTGCATTATAGATAATGTTTCTTTTGCTGAAAATCCAAACATTTTATTTGCATCTCTTTGTAATTCTGTTAAATCATAAAGTGCAGGTGAATATTTTTTCTTATATGATTTATTTACTTCAGATATTTTAATATCTAAATCTTTTACTTTTTTTGAGACACTTTCTATCTTTTCTTTACTAAAAGTTGAGGAACTATTGTTTTTATCATTCCAAATAAACTTTATATCTGAATTGCCCTTTGTTGCAATTATCTCCAATCCATAATACTCTTTAGGCTTAAAATTTCTTATTTCTTCTTCTCTTTTAAGTATCATAGCAAGAGTAGGAGTCTGCACTCTTCCACAAGAAAGTTGTGCGTTATACTTTGTTGTTAAAGCTCTAGTTGCATTTATTCCAATAATCCAATCGGCTTCTGCTCGTGCTATTGCTGAATAGTACAAATTTTCATATTCTTTACCACTTTTTAATTTTGCAAAACCTTCTTTTATTGCTTTATCTGTACTTGAAGAAATCCAAAGACGTTTTAAAGGTTTTTTTACTTGAGATTTCTCTATTATCCATCTTGCTACAAGTTCTCCTTCTCTCCCTGCATCTGTTGCTATAACTATTTCATCTATATCATTTCTGTTCATTTGAGCCTTCACTGTATTAAACTGCTTTCCACTTTTTTTTATTACAACAGTCTTTAGATACTTAGGAAGTATTGGTAAATCTTCTAAACTCCATGATTTGTATCTTTCTCCATAACTTTCAGGGTCAGCAAGTGTAACCAAATGACCTAGTGCCCAAGTAACAACATACTTTGGCCCCTCTATATATCCATTTTTTTCATTCTTCGAACCCAAAACTTTTGCTATATCTCTTCCCACAGAAGGTTTCTCTGCTAGTACTAATATTTTTCCCATTTTAAAATACTTCCTTTCTCTTCATTCAATCTTACATTATACTTAAAAGTTAAATAAATAGCTTTCTTAATATCGTAACTATAATATTACCATAATTAAAACACTTCTAATTAATTATTTAATATTTTCTTGTTTTTTTATTCTAAACTTATATTTCACTTAATTTACACAGCTTCTATCCTGTTTATTTTTACGTATATTCTTTACATTTATAAGTTTATAATTCGTAATTAGACTTATATTTTTATATTTTTTCCTTGTTTTTAAATTTTTTAGTTGACAAAACACAAAAACTTATATTACTATTATTAATACAATAAGCTATGACAAATCAATATCCGGTTAAGATTTTATAGAAGAGTTGCCATATGGCACACCGAAGGAGTAACACTCTCAGGTGCTTTTTAAAGTAGGACTGTAAAATTTACGGAACTCTGGAGAGACCCATTATGGGCGCCGAAGGGGCAAGGCATTTGTGCTCAATCTCTCAGGCAAAAGGACAGGGATTATCTACCAAAACTAGTATTATTAATACTTTTATTTTGGTTGCTAATTAGTGTATATCCAGAGCTGAATCTATTTTAGATTTAGCTTTTTTTATTACACTAGAAATTATTAATAAATTATACTAATTTCCTGTCAATTACTTCATTAAAAATTCTATTGATTGTGTAAAGCAAAAAAATGAGGGAGTGTTTTTATGAATCTAATTGATATTTTAAACAAAGTTGATGCTTTTATTTGGGGACCGCCCCTATTGGTACTACTAGTTGGTACTGGTATATTACTTACTGTTAAACTTGGAGTTGTACAAATAACAAAACTTCCACGTGCCCTTAAGTTAATATTCGCTGCTGAAAATAAAGGTAGTGGTGATGTTTCAAGTTTTGCAGCTTTATGTACTGCATTGGCTGCTACAGTTGGTACTGGTAATATTGTTGGTGTTGCCACAGCTATTAAAGCTGGTGGACCTGGTGCACTTTTTTGGATGTGGATAGCTGCATTCTTTGGGATGGCTACTAAATACTCAGAAGGTGTCCTTGCAATAAAATACAGAACTAAAGATAAAAATGGTCAAGTATCTGGTGGACCTATGTACTACATAGTAAATGGTATGGGTGAAAAATGGAGACCTCTTGCAATATTCTTTGCTATAAGTGGTATATTAGTTGCACTTTTAGGTATAGGTACTTTTACTCAAGTAAATTCAATAACAGACGCTATCAATAGTAGCTTTGGAGTAGACCCTAGAATTACAGGTGTTGTACTAGCAGTATTTGTAGCTTTAGTTGTGTTTGGAGGTCTTAAAAGTATATCTAATGTCGCTACTAAGATAGTACCTTTTATGGCAGTTATCTACATTGTAATCTGTGGAATCATTTTAATATCTTATTGGAATAAAATACCTGAAACTTTTGTATTAATAATTAAAAGTGCATTTACACCTACTGCTGCAACTGGTGGTTTTCTAGGTGCAACTATGTCACTAGCAATTAGAAATGGTATCGCTCGTGGTGTATTTTCAAATGAATCTGGTTTAGGTAGTGCTCCAATAGCAGCGGCTGCAGCTAAAACTGAGTGGCCAGCAGAGCAAGGGCTTATATCTATGACAGGAACTTTTATAGATACTATTATAATCTGTACACTTACTGGATTCTCTCTTGTAATATCAGGTGTTTGGTGTTCAGACTTAAATGGTGCTGTTATGACTCAAGCAGCTTTTGATGGCGCTATTCCTACATTTGGACCAATATTACTTACAGTTAGCTTAACATTATTTGCGTTCACTACAATTTTGGGCTGGAGTTATTATGGAGAAAGATGTTTTGAATTCCTATTTGGTGTAAAAGGTATGAATGGATATAGAACTGTATTTGTAGCTATGGTATTATTAGGTGCATTCTTAAAATTAGAAGTAGTTTGGATAATTGCTGATATTGTAAATGGACTTATGGCGATACCTAACTTAATAGCTTTACTTGCACTATCACCTATAATAGTATCTGAGACTAAAAAATACTTTGAACATATAAATTCACCAGAAAATCAAATAAAAAGAAATGCATAAATAGAAATGTATAAATAGAAAATATAGAGCCCCAAACCAATACAAGAATTGATTTAGGGTTCTATATTATTTTTGTTTTAAATAAATATATCAAATTAAATATATTTCTTAAGAAATACTACACTATATAAAGAAGCCAATATCTATTTTAATTCATCTCTTTAATTCAAATCATCCTAATTAAAATTTTATTTCCTCTGGATATTTCCATTCTGCAAATTCATCAATATCTACTGCCTTAGGTTCTTTAAATTGATTTAATACTAAAGACCTATAGTATATTTCTGCTACTTCTTCTACGTATCTCGATTTTAACAAAGCATCTTCAAGGTCATTACTTACAGTTGTCAATCCATGTCTTTCTAATAAACATGCATCCGTATCTAATAATAACTTTGAAACACTTTTGGCTAGTTCTAAAGTCCCTGGTCTTTCATATGGAGCAATGTCTACATAACCACCATAATTAACTGACTCATATACAATTGGTATAATTGGTTTATTTGCCACTGAAAATGCTGTTGCATATAGAGAATGTGTATGTGATACGGCATTTACATTTGCTCTCACTTTGTATATTTCAATATGCATTAGCACCTCACTACTGGGTTTAATACCTTTCTCAGCTTCTATTACATTCCCATCCAGGTCTAATACACAAATGTGTTCTGTTTTCAATTCTTCTCTTCCTATACCTGAAGGTGTTATAAGTATATATCCAGTATCCTTATCTCTAATGCTAAAATTACCAGCTTTTTCTTTACACAAACCATAATTCTCTGCTTTAATTGCTACTTCCACAATTTTAACTTTTAAAGATTCTAGCATAATTTACCTCCAGACAGTTATTTTTGGCCATAGTATGCATCTTTACCATGTTTTCTTGAAAAATGCTTGTTCATAAGTACTCTATCCATAGTATTCTCTGGACTCATTAATTCTGTATAATATGCCATCTTTGCAACTTCTTCTAAAACCACTGCATTATGAACAGCCTCTTTTGCATTTTTACCCCAAGTAAAAGGGCCATGGTCATTTACAATTACTCCTGGGCAGTGTATTGGATTTTTCCCCATAAATTCTTCAACAATTACATTACCAGTTTCTCTTTCATATTCACTGCTTATTTCTTCTCGAGTCATTTTTCTAGTACATGGTATACTTCCATAAAAATAGTCTGCATGAGTAGTCCCACATGCTGGTATAGATTTACCTATTTGAGCCCAAGTTGTAGCCCAACTTGAATGTGTATGTACTATCCCTCCTAATTCCTCAAACTCATTATATAAAACTAGATGAGTTGGAGTATCAGAAGAAGGTCTTAATTTACCATCTACTATATTCCCATCTAAATCAACTACTACCATATCTTCTACAGTCATCTTATCATACTCAACACCACTTGGTTTTATTACTACTAGACCCTTTTCTCTATCTATTCCACTTACATTTCCCCATGTATAAGTAATTAATCCTCTTTCAGGTAATTCCAAATTTGCTTTTAATACTTCTTCTTTTAGAGTCTCTAACATTCTGATTCCTCCCATATTTTATCGATAAAATTTATGTTTAGTTTACTTTTATTATTGATTATATTTACTTAAAATGATTTTACAGTATTAACTATGTTTTCTACAGTCAATCCATAATAATTTAATAGAGATTCTGGATTTCCCGATTGACCAAATTCATCATTTACACCTATTCTCTTTACTACAACAGGATATTTTTCACTTAACACTTCTGTAACTGCAGAACCCAATCCACCTATTACACTATGTTCCTCTACAGTTACTACCTTGCCAGTATTTTTAGCTACTTCTACTATCAGTTCACTATCAATTGGTTTTATAGTTGATATATTAACTACTATAGCTTCAATTCCCTCTTCACTTAATAATTCAGCAGATTTAATAGCTTTTGAAACCATTATTCCAGTTGCAATTATAGCTACATCTGAACCTTGTCTAAGAATCTCGCCCTTTCCAATTTTGAAATTATAATCATCATTATGTATATCTTCAGTAGTTGCTCTTCCAAGTCTTATATACACAGGTCCATTGTAATTTACAGCAGAAAATATTGCTTTTTTTGCTTCTATTCCATCAGCAGGATTTAGGATAACCATATTTGGTATTCCTCTCATTAAAGATATATCTTCTATAGCTTGATGACTTCCTCCATCTTCTCCTACTGTTACTCCTGCATGAGTAGCTGCTATTTTAACATTTAAGTTTGGATATGCTACAGAGTTTCTTATTTGCTCATAGCCTCTACCTGCTGCAAATATTGCAAAAGTACTTGCAAAAGGTATCTTTCCACAAGTAGCAAGACCTGCTGCTGTACCAATCATGTCACCTTCTGCTATCCCCATATCAAAAAATCTATCTGG
>NZ_JAGWCT010000068.1:0-21945 GCF_020657815.1 Clostridioides sp. ZZV15-6597
GATTTCTCTACATACGCAGTATAGTTTATATTTTTATAATTTTTTTATAAAGTTTTATAAACTATTTGTTACTGTATATCCATATTTTAGAAGTATCTTTTATACTTACCCCTTTATTTAGCATGCCTGCAGACATTACCATATTATTTCCAGTAAACAGTTCTGTTCCTGTCATTACAACTAAACTAAGTGCTATTGCAAACGATAATCCCATCATTATCTTTGTCATAGGAGAACCTGCATCTGTCAAAATTCCTCCAATAGTAAATATCAAAAGTATACCAATACCTACATAAAGTCCTGCAAAAGCAGAAGACACTAAATATTTTATCTTACTTGTATTTAATAAATTTATTTTATTTATAGCTGCATTAGTTAATTTATCCAAAGTTTCTTTATGCATAATTCCCTCTTCCTTCTATTAAATTTATAATTTATTTAAATATATATTTTTATTAATTATAGATATTTAACTCCACTCCAGTATATATTTTCATGTACTTTAGTTATTTCTTCAAATTGTACACCTTCAAGTGCCCATTTTTTAAATTCCATGAATCCAGTCCTGTCAATTATATATCCTATATGCTCTTTCCCTCCTGGTGCATCTTTATCTATATACTTTTCTACATATTTGTAAGTATTAAGTATTATTTTTATTATGTTGTCTTCATCTGCCCATAAAAGAAAATCTTCTGCTAGTCTTGGATTTTTCTTCCCTGTTCTACCCATTATAGCTAATCTATAGTATTTTTTTTCATCTCTAGTCCATGCATTTGTTGGGCAATTCAGTACGCATTCTCCACAACCTATACACTTATCTCCATCTCTTACTACTTTATTATTTTCTGTTTTTAACGCCCCAACAGATAATTTTGAACATTTTTTTACACACGCTCCACAATTCACACATCTATCTTTTTCATATAGTGGCAATGTCATTCCTATAATTCCAAAGTCATTCATTCTAGCTTTTATACAGTCATTTGGACATCCAGTCAAGGCTACTTTAAAATGTAAGTCATTTGGAAAGATTGCTTTTTCTATTTTTTTTGCAAATTCAGTTGTATTATACTGCGCTTTTGGACAGACTTTATTACCTATACAGGCAGCTATATTTCTCGTACCTGCTGCTGGATAACCTGCATTTTTCTCATTTTGATTTATATTCATCTTTTCAATAACAGGTTGTATGATATTGTTTATTTCTTCCATATCTTCCATATCTATTCCTAAGATTTCAAATCCCTGTCTTGTAGTTATGTGTATCTTACCATTACCATATTCATTTGCAATCTTAGAAACTGTGATTAAACTTTCAGGGTCAATAAGACCTCCTGGTACTCTAACTCTTAAAGAAGTTATATATTTTGTTTTTGTAATTCTGTAAGCATTTTTCATTACTTTTTTAGTATTTAAATCTCTTATCACAAACTCCACCCCCTAATCAATAAGATTTTTAGCATATGAATAATCAAATACTGGTCCATCTAAACATATATAAGTATCATCCATCTTACAGTGTCCACATTTTCCTATTCCACAACACATTTTTCTTTCATAAGAAACCCAAATATTTTTTTCTTCTAAATCCCTTTTTAAAAACTCTCCTACTGTAAATTTCATCATCATTGGAGGACCAACTACAATTGCAGAAGTATTATTTATATCTTTTATATCTAAATCTGGGATATACTTTGTTACTAATCCTACATTTCCACTATAGCCATCATCCGCTCCATCCACAGTAACTAAAACATCTAGTTTTTCATTCCATCTTTTTAAGTCGTCTGCAAATAGGACATCTTTTGGTGATTTGAATCCTACTATTAATTTAAATTTTTCACACTTATCTTTGTTGTTATAAAAATATTCAACTATTCCTCTTACAGGAGCTAATGCACTCCCTCCTGCTACTACTACGATTTCTCTTCCTTCATATAAAGATACATCAAATCCATTTCCATAAGGTCCTCTTATAAAAAACGAATCCCCTTCTTTATAATTGAATAGTTCACTAGTAACTTTACCTACATTTCTTATTGTAAAGTCAATATAATCTTCTCCATATCCTGATACTGATATTGGACTTTCACCATATTTAGGTATAGATATTTCATAGAATTTTCCAGGCAGTACCCCTTTTGTATTGCAATTCACTTTAAATGTCCATTCTTTATCAGTATGTTTAACTATATCTAGTATTTTTGCACTTACTGGTATATATGAGTTCATTTATATCTCCTCCTTACTAGTTACTAAATCATTTATTTTTTCTATACATTTTGAAAATGATATATATTGTGGACAGGCATCATCACATCTTCCACACCCAACACACATGTTATATCCAAATCTTTTTTTGAAATCATTTATTTTATGCATAGTTTTAAATCTCATTCTTTCTCCTTGTTTTTTTCTGAAAGAATTTCCACCTGCTATATCTGTATATCCATCTACTTGACATGAAGCCCAAACTCTTCTTCTTTCTCCTACATTTTCATTTTCCTTATAAAAAATATCCTGCATTGTAAAGCATGAGCATGTCGGACATACAAAATTACATCTTCCACATCCAATACATCTTGTGTCATATTCATCCCATATTGGATTTCCTATCATCTCATTAGAATCAATATTTTCTGGTACATCTACAGAAATTAAATTTTCCGTTACATGACTGACATCAAATTCTGCTGGCTCTCCATTAAACACTTTAAATTCATTGTCTTTTATATCTAAGTACAATTTTTCTCCTTCTATATTCAATCCAAGTGAATAGTTATCAGTTTTATTAGAATCCATACTTACACAAAAACAATTTCTAAAACTCTCTTTACATCCTACAAGTGCAAATTTTATTTTTTCTCTAATATGTTTATAAAAATAATCTTTTTCTTCTCCATTATTTAAATATATTTCATCGAGTCTCTTTATTCCATTTATGTCACAAGCTCTTAGAAAAATTAAAATCTTTTTATTGTCTAAATCGCTTTCCTTAAATTCTTTTTCAGTAAAGTAAAATAAGACTTGATTGATAGGAAGCACTACTTCTTTTGGTGAAAAGTTTGATTTTTGAGCAAATTCCATTTCTTCAAAAGTGCTTACTTCCTTGTATCTTATCATGTCAGTATCTGAAAAAGTACCTTTAAATGGCATTATGACTGGTGCAAATATTTTGTAGTCTTTTTTTAGGGAATTCAGACCTTCATTGAATTTGGATGAATCTAATTTTAATTTCATTTTTATCACCTTTCTTATATTTTAGTTTTGCTTGCTTATTATCTTGTTTAAATCTTAACACTTTCTTTTAGATACTTCTGTGATAATTATCACAGTTTTAAAAATAATAAAAAAAATATTACTATAGCTTATTCAGCTCTAGTAATATTTTTTTATTATTTATAACTTTAAATTAAAAATTTATTCTTTTAAATACAAGCTTTTCAAAAGATTCTATATCCATAGGTCTTGCAAAGTAAAATCCTTGTCCAATATCACAACCTGCATTTTTTAATAAATTTAATTGACCTTCAGTTTCTATTCCTTCAGCTACAATTAGCATATCTAAATCCTTACCTAATGTAATTATATTCTTTATAACCTTTTCTCCACGTACAGATGTAATTGTCTCATTTAAAAATTCTCTATCAATCTTCAATACATCAATTGGCAATTTTTTCAAAAGACTGAGCGAAGAATATCCACTTCCAAAATCGTCCATAGATACGATAAATCCAATATCATGTAAATCATTTAAAATATCTAAAATCATACTTATATTTGACAAAAATAAACTTTCTGTTAACTCAAGTTCTATTAGATGTGCTGGTATATTATGCTTATTTATTAAAGATTTTAAACTAGCTACTATATTTCTATTATTTAAATGAATTCTTGATACATTTATAGAAATTGGTTGTGGCTTTATTCCATTTTTTATCCATTTTGACATTGTACTAAATATATTATCCCAAACATACAAATCAAGTTTTTCTATAAATCCATTTTTCTCAAATAGTGGAATAAAATCATTAGGTGGTATAGTTCCTTTAATTGGATGAATCCAACGAACAAGAGCCTCTGCACCTACAACCTCCTCTGTTATAAGGTTAATTTTAGGTTGCAAATAAACTACAAATTCTTTATTTAAAAGTGCATTATCCATATTATTTTCAATTTCTTTTTCATGAAGTATAGAAATCCTTATTTTATCATCATAAAAAGCAACTTTACTTTTATAATTGGTTTCTATTGTTTGGCAAGCTATCTTAGCTCTATCAATCATTACATCAATATTCACATCTTCTTTATCAATTAAATATGCTCCACATTTAAGTATTATATCTATTTTAAATGTATTTTTTATCATTATTGACAATCTCAAAAAAATCATTTGCTCTTTTTCTTAAATTTTCTATATTACTTTTTTTAGTCATTACAATAAATCTATCGTCTGATAACCTTGCATATATTTCATCCTTAAAAACATTTTCACCTATTTTTTTTGCTATGTATTTTAAAATATTATCTCCAAATTCAAAACCAAACATATCATTTATATATTTAAATTTATCTATATTGATATAATATATAGCAAAGTTATATGTTCCATATTTTTCAAAAAGCTTATTAGCATCAATTTTAAATTTCAGTAAACTCCTTATACCTGTTACTTCATCAATATATGCTATCTTTTTTAATTTATTCACTTGTATCTTATAATTTACAATAAATATTCCAAAAACTATAAATATAAGAAATGATATTATCAAAATAAATACCATAATATTATGTTGTATAAAATCTAATAGAGTAACCTTGTGCTCTAAATACTTTGTACTACCTGTAACTGCAATTGCAACCTCTTCTTCTGTAACTCTATTAATAGATTTATTGAGTATTGACAACAATGCAGGATTTGCTTTTCCAGAAACCCCTATTCCAATATCCACGACTTGATTTTTTATTGGCATAAACATAAGCTCATCAAATTCTTCAGTGTTAATTATATTATTTAGTATATAGTTGCTTCCTATAAATACATCACATTCTTCTTTCTTGACAGCTTCAATACATTTACTAGCATTTGGATAAAAACTTACTTCTTGATTTGGATAATATTCTTTTACGAATGATTCTATACCTGTCCATTTAATCATTGCTACCTTAGTTTTTTCATTCATTCTAATATCATTTTTTGCCAAACCTAACATAGTAGTTTCAAGGTATCCATCAGTAAATACAATATTATGCTCTAACTCAGTACTCCGTGACATAAACATATTTGCACAGATATCTACCTCACCATTTTCAACCATTTTTAAACCTTCAGAAAAATTATCTACCTTTATATACTCAAACTTTAAACCTGAGTTATTTGAAATTGATTTTAATATATCTATTGATATACCTTTGTAGGAATTTGTATTTTTATCATAAAAAGATAGTGGTGATGTATTAGGGCCTGATACAACTTTTATTATAGGATGTTTCTTTATATATTCTTTTTCCTCCAAAGTAAATACTTCTGTGGCTATTGCAGTATCTTTATAATGTTTATTAAATAAATTACCATCATAATATATATCTTCTCGTTTAATCTCATTTAATGCATAATTCAAACCATCTAGTATTTTTTTGTTTCCCTTAGTTGTTGCATAATAGACAGGCTCTGATGAAAAACGTAATACTACCTTTGTATTTGGTATATCTCTAATGCTTCCTGTAAGTATCATATCAATGGTTCCTTTTTCAAGTTCTCTTTGAAGTTCTTCTGCACCTTCTATGTATTTATATTTTACAGATATTTTATTTTTTTTACAGTATTCATCAAATACACTTTTAAAATGATTATCTGAAACTGTACCTATTACTTTTCCATCAATCTCTTTTAGATTATTATAAGATATGATATTGTTTTTGGAATTTACATACAATGCTCCATATTCATATCCAAAATTTAAATTCGTATAATCATAGTATTTTTCACGCTCTTCACTCTTTTGCAATGCTCCAAATATATCAATTTTTCCCTCTTTAAGCATTTCTAGACCTTGACCCCATCCACAAGGTATATATTCTAATTTCCAATTATTTATTTTAGCGATTTCATTCATATAATCATATGTATATCCATATAACTGACCATCTTTTGTAATAGAAATTCCATAACTAGGCCAATATCCAACTCTCACTTTTTCTTTCTCAGAAGCGGCTAAAACAAATGATGTATTTAATATAAGTAAAAAAATAACCATAGTAATAGTAAATCTATATTTCCCATTCATAATATGCCTCCATTTATAACTAAATCATATCAAGATAGTTAAAGTATTCTTATTTAACTTAATATTCTTTCTATTTAAATATTTAAACCCTCCATTTGCATTTAAACTTTAAATAGAGTCATTAAATATAATAAATCTATCTTTTCCTTGTTTTTTTGAATAATAAAGAGCTTTATCTGCTTTTTCATATAATTCAATAAAAGTTGTTCCATGATTTGGCATAATAGATATTCCAATACTACAAGAAACTTTATATGACTTATTTACTCCAGTATAATAATTTCTAAATGCATTACATAACTCAATCGCTTTGTTTTCAATAAATTTCATATTCTTCATATTTTTTATGAAAACTACAAATTCATCTCCACCAATACGTCCAATTATATCATCTTCTCTAAAAATAGAAGTCAATTTTTTTGAGACTTCAACTAAAACTTTATCACCAAAGACATGTCCTAAATTATCATTAATGGCTTTGAAATCATCTAAATCAATAATAAAAAATGCATGACTACTTTCTTTAGCCTTGTCTAAACTTAAAAACCTCTTTATTAGAGTTTCAGTTGTACCTTTATTATAAATTCCTGTTAATATATCACGTTCAGCTTTAAATTTAAGCTCAATCTCTTCTTTTTTCTGTTTATCTATATCTTTAATGTACGCAAATCCTTTAAGTTTATTACTTTGTGGGTCTTTAAGTAAATGCATTGTACAAAGTTCCCACAAAATCTTACCATCATTGTCATATCTTCGATACTCTAACTTTAACTCATTTACTCCCTTATTATATGAATCTAAGATATTTTCATAATAAAATACTTTTTTAAAGTTTTCCCTATCTGAAATAAAAACTATATCGTCAACAATATCCTCCATTACTTCAGAATATTTTCCAGTAGTTCTTAAACCTAAATTATTATTAGGCTTTATATTGCTTGATATAAATTTATCTTGAGAAAAATTAATTTCATATATAGCAATTGCTTCAGACAACATAGCTTTTCTATATTGTTCTTCTTGATTATATTGCATTTCAGCTTTTTTTTGCTCATTTATATCTTCTAATAGACCTATCGCTCTAATTGGAATTTCTGCTCCATTAAATAGATTAGTTAGAGTCATTCTATTCCATATATATTTCCCATTGACTAGTTTTGTTTTTATTACAGATACTACACTTTCTTCACCTTTTTCTATTTTGTTAAAAGATTCTTTAAACACATCAACAAAGTCAGGATGTATTATCCCAGAATCTATAAAATATTCTATACCATTTTCAATATTTTTTTGTACTCCATATATTAAAGAGATATCACTAGAGATATGTATAGATTTTGTATGCACATAATAGTCAAATACTATGTTAGATGTCTTGGATAAGGCTATTCTAAGTCTTTCTTCATTAATCTTAAGTTCTTCTTCTGCTCTTTTTAAATCTGTTACATCAACCAACACACAGTAGAAATACTCTTTTCCATCAGAATCTTTTATTAGATCACACTTATTTACAACCCACACAAAATTCCCACTCTTAGTAATCATTCGATACTCTATTTCAACTACTTTTGATTCTAATATTTGAAGTGCAAATTCCCTTTTCACTCTATCTACATCATCTTTATAAATTACATCATAAAAATTATTATTAAACATAGATTTTATCTCTTCTTTAGTATATTCAAACAGGTCAATAAATCCATCACTTAAAAACACAAATTCATATTTTTCACCTACACTACATTTAAAAACACCACCTGGTATATTGTTAGTTAGTGAAGATATCTCTAAATTTGCTTTTACAAGCTTTCCTTTGGATTTTTTCTCTTTATAAAATACAATTAAAATCAAAACTGAAAGTGCTATGAAGTTTTTAGTTGTTAATATAATTGCAAGTTTATTTATCTTAGAAATCTCTTTCACTATCAAAGTCTTTGGAATAAAAGACAATACATACCAATCATTTATACCAACTGGAGTATACGTGGCATATTCCTCTTTTCCTTCAAATTTATATTCTAAAAATCCACTTTTCTCATTTGATATATCTTCAATAAAGTTTTTATAACTGTAATTTTCTCCAATATAAATAAAATCAAAAAAATCACTAACATTATCTATGGCATCATCAGTTTTTCCTGGAGTAGATTTTAAGACAAGATTTCCTGACTTTTCAAATATATATGTACTCCCTTCTCCATTAAAACTAGTCACATCTATAAATTCACTTAATTTACTTGTATAATAAGAACCATACAGAACTCCAATCACTTCACCATTTTTGTACATAGGAGACGCTACTATAAAACTATTTTCATTGTTAACAGATGATTTTATGATTTCTGAAATATTGCTTTCCCCTTTCATTGCCTTCTTAAAATAGCTATGTTGCGATATATTATAGACCTTTCCATCACCTGTATAGGCTGTACCATCTGGATATGCAATGTAGATTTTTTCAAAATCAGATTCCTTTGATACATCATTTAATAATTTCATTATATCTTCTTTCTTCATACCCTCTGACTCTGAAATAACTTTAGAAATACTATTTATAAACTTTGTTAGTGAATTAAGCTTAACATTTATAGTATTTGAACTTTGCAATGATAACTCTTCTAAATGCATCTTTTTGCTTTTTTCTACTAGTGAATTAACATTATAGGTAAAATCCCAAAGAGAAAACATCACAAATACACATATAAAAATCAAACCTAAAGCATAACCTATGAATTTTTTATTTTTCATTTTGATACATCCCTTTCTGCGCATAGAAGCTGTGTCAACATCTGTATATTTACTGTTCATATTAAATTAATTATACTATCAGAACTCAGCTGTTTCAATAAACTTAAGGTAAATATTACCATTTTAGATAAATAAAAAAGAATCTATACATAGATTCTCTTAATAATGCCTTTATTTAATTATAATTAATTATTTTTAAAGTATTTTGATAGCTCGCTCTCTTTTACATAAAAACCTTTATTATCAATCTTTATAAGTTCTTCTTTTTGCAATACTTTTATCATTCTAGAAACTGTCTCTCTTTTACAACCAAGCATATCTGCTAAGTATGTAACTGTAAGATTTACATTTAATAATGTCCATTCTCCACAACAAACTCCAAATTCTTTACTTAATCTATATAATTTTGCTGCTAATTTCTTGTCTACTTTTATAGATATTGAATTTTTTAACTGTCTATATAAACGTCTTGTCCTTCTCTCCATATAAGAAATAATATCTTTTGTAAGCTGAAAATCATTTTTCATAATTTCTGTAAATTCTTCAATACTATAATAAAACACAATTGAATTTTCAAATGCCTCACATCCAACAGCAGAATTCTTAGTAAAATCAAAGGTAATGTCATTTATAATTTCTCCATTATTTAATATAAAAATCACCTTTCTCTCGCCATTTTCGCTTATCTTAAAAATAGATACTTTCCCATCTAAAAGTACATATACCCTGTCTAATTGTTCTTTTTCATAAAATAAAATTTCTTTTCTTTGTAATCTTTTTAGTTTAGCTTTTTCTTTAAGTTGATTCTTAGTTTCACTACATAAATTATTAAAAAGCATTACTTTGTCAATATCATAGTCTTTTAATTTAGACATGTAAAATCTCCCCATTACTAAATTTTTAAGAAAACCACATAAAGTATTACAAATATCTGATTTTATTCATTTTTAAACAGTTTTATAGCATTTGTAGTCTTGATTTTTCTTTCAATAGCTTCATTTGAAAGCTCCTTTACTACCTGTGTATATACTAAATCAATAATAAAAAATTGTGCTAATTTAGAAGATATTGAACCTGTTTCCAATACAGTTTCCCCTGATACATAAGATAAGTGCACATCTGAAATATCCTTCAATTCAGAATTTTTATTTTCAGTAATAGATATAATTTTAGCATTATTAGCTCTCGCAAGTTTTACAGTTTTTATAATTTCTTCAGTTTCGCCAGAATGAGAAATTGCAACTATTAAATCTCCTTCTTCCATTATAGAAGACATCATTATCATAGTATGACTACTATCAAAACTTACACAATTAAGTCCAATTCTCATAAACTTATAGTTTGAATCTTGTGCTATTATTCCTGAATATCCAATACCTATAAAGTAAACTTTTTTAGCATTTATTATAAGTCTTGCACAGTCATGAACATCTACACTATTGATTATCTCAACAGTATTCTCTAAAGTAGTTATATTTGAGTTTAAAAGTTTCTTAGCTGTATCTAAAGCTGGCTCATCATTTTGTATATTCTTATTTATAATATTTTTTTTATTACTACTTGATATTTCTTGTGCTAAAGTAACTTTAAAGTCTTGCAACCCATTAAACTTCATTTTTTTAACAAATCTAGTTATAGTTGCTTCACCAATATTACTCTCTTTAGCAATTTGTGATATTGGTTTATAAAATACATCCTCTATATTTTCTTTTATATAAGCTATCAGTAATTTATCTGACTTTGTGACTTTAAAAGTTGGTGATTCTAATTGTTCTAAAATACTCATTAAAAAACCTTCTATTCTCTATATTTTGTTTAAAAAATTATATAATGCCCCAAGCATACCTGCATCATTTTGTCTCTTTGCAAATTCTACATTAGTATTTTTATAAACTCTTTCTATAAGAATCTCCTTTAACGCTCTATCTATTTTAGGTTTTAGAAATTCTTCTTGTGCCATTATTCCGCCACCTAAAATTACAACTTCTGGATTTATTACATAACATATATTTGCAATACCAATTGCTAATGATTTTATCATATTATCCAATTCTTTTAAACAATCTTCGTCATTATTCTTTGCTAAATCAAAAATTATTTTCCCATTTAGGTCATTTTCATCCATATTTTTTATTTTTGATAATTTTTTTACCAAGCTACTAGTTGATGCCAACTCTTGAAAAGTACTTCCATTCATATTCATATATCCTACTTCACCAGCACTATTACTAAATCCATTTATAAGCTTATTATTTATTATAACACAACCACCAATACCAGTACCTATTGTCATACAGATAGAAGAAGTTGCTTCCTTACCTGCTCCAAGCCACATTTCACCAAGTCCAGCACAATTAACATCATTTTCAACTTCACATTTTATATTAAATTCTTTTTCTATCTCTTTCTTTAATTCCATACCTTTATAGTTTGGAATTAATTCTTCTAACGCAAATACTATCTTACCTTCAATGGGGTCAACCATACCTGCAGTTGATATACATATCCCATCAATATTATTTTCTTTCATATATTTTTTAACTATTTTCTTTATTTTAGATAATATTCCTGGTCCACCTTTTTCTTTTGCTTCAGTATCTAAACTTGATTTATCGATTATTAACCCATCTTCTCTAATAAATCCATATTTTATTGAAGTACCTCCAATATCTATACAAACATAATTTTTCATAACATATCTCCATACAAATTATTTTTATAACCAATATTACTAATTAAAACTTTATATTACATGAATTTTTTATTTATTTTTTCTAACTCATAGATATATTTTCTCGCTTCTGATAAATCTATGGTATCCTTTAATATAATTTTTTCCTCAGTTATATGATATTTATAAATATTCTTACATAAATCTTCTCCTAACATATTAAGACCTTCTTGACTATAATGTACATCATCAATAGTTAGACCTTGATCATGAAATTTCATAGCAATTTTACTTCCTATACTTAATATGTCACATTCATTACAAGCAAATTCTTGCGCTGCTGCAATTCGTCTTGTTCTAACAAAATATTCATCTTCTCCAAGCCAATAACCAGTTAAACTAACAAACATTTTATCAATCATACATTCTTCCTTAAGTCTATATGCAATTTTTTTTAGACTCTCTTTATAGTATAAAACATCACTACCATATTTTGCATCACTTTCACCTTGAATCCAAATAGCATATTTATTTGATATTTTATAATCCTTGCTTAAAGTATTACACCCTGCATTAAACTTTTCTATAGTATCATCTAAAAACCAGTTATTATCATGATTCCAATTTTTTATTCTTGACCCATCCTTTGCATTGTGTATAAAACAAACTTTATTACCAGTAAGTCTATTCCACTCATTTGAAAATGCAGGTGCTATAGTCCCATCCCCTTCAGAAGTCTCTAATTCACATCTCATGTTTATAATCTCGTCAGTACTTAAGTATTCAAAACAATTCTCATTTGGAATAACACTGTCTTTTGGATTTCCCAAACCTCTAGCATTACTTTGTCCTATTAATAAAAATACATCTATATTATCCATAAATTAACTCCTCTATACAATTCTAAACTTTTTAATGTCTATTTAAACTTTCCTATAAAAAACTAAGGCTGAAAATAGTAATCTAACTAAAATTTACGAAATCTCACTAATCGCTGAAAGTTAAATCACTATTTTCAGCCTTAGCGGTTATATAAATTTTCATTATCTAACCAAAACCTTAAAAATAGCTTTTTTGATATTTTCTTTTTCTGAAACTTTTATTGCTGTCATATGTGCATCTTCTGGATAACATACTAGGAAATCACCTTTTCTAAGTTCAACATATCCATTATTTTGTCCATCAAGAGGTAGAAAGTCACTATCTTCCTCATATGTCTTTTGCTCTAGATTTTCTATAAAATTCAAATCTATTCTTTCACATCCATCTAGCATCAAGTGTACATCTATATATTTCTTATGAGCTTCCCAGAATCTTTCTTCTTTTTCACAAGTTTTATACTCAACGATATTTACAAAGATGTCATCACCATCTATTGTATGAGTCCCTTTTTCGTAATCTATCAATGAATTTTCTTTAGCATATTCAAAACACTTAAGCAAATCTTCATGTAATGTTGAATATGTCTTACTATGATTTATACTTCCAAATATCATAAGCACTATCTCCCTATATAATTTTAAATACATTCTACTTTCAGATTTTTTACATATAAAGTTCTTTATACATTCTTATAGAGTAACTAGATTATTTATATATCTAATCACTCTAATCTAGTCACTCTATAAGATAATTTCTTATTTAAATTCTATATTATTTTTCATAATAAACTGTAGTTTCAGCTTTTGGTAAATATACTTTTGCTTTAACTTTAGATTCTATTGCACTAAATACTGTTCCTACTACTACAGAAGTAGTTATTGTTATTAGAGAATAAGCCCAAGAAGTTACTTCTGGTACTCTGTATTTTAGATAAACAACTAAAATTGCTGATACTGCAAATCCAACATATGCTCCCATTTTAGTTGCTCTTTTACAAAACGCACCAAGTACAAATATTCCTGCTAAAACTCCTAAAACTAGACCCATAAAACTATTGAACCATTCATATGCTGACTTTATCTCTCCATTTGCTAAGATTATTGCAACAACTATAGAAAGTATACCTACTCCCAATGATATATATTGTGCTACCTTAGTTTGTCTTTCCATACTCATATCTTTTGTTATAATAGTTTGTATATCTAAAGTCCAACTTGTAGCAACTGAATTAAGCCCTGTTGATAAAGTTGATTGAGATGCTGCATATATTGCTGCAAGTAGTATTCCTGTTATACCTACTGGTAATTCATAGGCTATATATGATGCAAATACTTGGTCTTGTTGAACTGTTTGAGCTAAATCTGGATTTTGAGTATAGTATATAAATAAACAAGTTCCAATTAGATAAAATACTGTTGCTAGTCCCATTGATAAAACACCATTTCCATATGTCATTTTGTTAAGTTGTTTTATATCAGTTGTTGTAGTAAATCTTTGAACTATATCTTGACTTGATACATATGATGAAAAAGTATTAAGACCAGCTCCAACAAATATTATAAATGCACTTGTAGATAGTATATTTTTATCAAACATAACTTCATTTGTTGCTAAGAATTTATGACCACTTGTAAGAGTATCCATCACTGTTCCAAATCCACCATTTATACTTGATATTAGGTAGAATAGCGTACCTGTAACACCTACTATTAGTACCATACCTTGTATAAAGTCAGTCCATAAAACAGCTTTTAATCCACCTGTATATGAATAAATTATTGCTATTACACCCATAACTATTATTAACACATTTACAGGTATTCCTGTAAGACCTGCTAAAACTACTGATGGTAGATACATTATTATAGACATACGTCCTATTTGATATATTATAAACATTAAAGCTCCAATCACTCTAAGACCTTTACTTTCATATCTCATTTCTAAGTACTCATATGCAGTGTCTATTTCTAACCTACTATATAGTGGCAAGAAGAATTTTATTGTTAAAGGTATAGCTATAAACATACCTAATTGTGCAAACCATAAAATCCATGTTCCACCATAAGAATTACCTGCTAGTGATAAAAATGATATTGGGCTTAATAATGTAGCAAATATTGACACTGATGTAACCCACCATGGAATAGTTCCATCACCTTTGAAGAACTCTTTTCCTTTCATTTCCTTCTTTGAAAATAATAATCCTGCAAATAAAACTGCCAATAAGTAAACTACTAGTATTGCAAAATCTATCCAAGTAAATCCTACCATTTGACTAATCCTCCCATACTAAAAGTATTTTTAAAAATACTTTCTGTATATTTCTTTCGCTCTTGATTTCATTTCATCAGTTGCTTCTTTCATAGGTTGTCTACAATATCCAGCTTCAACGCCTTGTTCTTCAAGTAGTAATTTAATTGTTTGATATAGACCATTTCCTAATATATCTGTTATTAAATCATTTGTCACATGTTGCACTTCAAGTGCTTCTGATACTTTTTCATTCTTAGTTAGTTCAAATATTTGTCTAGCTCTGACACCGTTTACATTGAATGTAGAACCAATTGCTCCATCTACACCTAAAACTGTAGCTGGTAACATCATTTCATCGAAACCTGCAAATATTAATTTATTTGGGAATGTTTTTCTCATTCTTTCTAATAAGTAGAAATCTGCTGCTGTAAACTTAACACCTATTATTTTTTCATTTTCAAATAATTCTCCAAATTGATCTAAACTCATATCAACACCAGTTAAAAATGGTATAGAGTATATTATTAATCTATTATCTACAGAATTTATTATTGTATTGTAATAATGTTTTATTTCTTCAAAATCGAATTTATAGTAAAAAGGTGTAACAGCACTTATAGCATCATATCCTAAATCAGTTGTAAATTTAGCAAGTTCTACAGCTTCTTTTAAATTAACTGAACCAACTTGAGCTATTAACTTTATTTCTTCTTTCACTTCATCTTTAGCTATTTCAAATATTTTTTTCTTTTCATCAGTTGAAAGCATGAAGTTTTCTCCTGTACTTCCACCTACATAAAGACCATCTATTTTACAAACATCTATATTATGTCTAATTATTTGTCTTAACCCTTTTTCGTTTATATTTCCTTCCTTATCAAATGAAACTAATAATGCTGAATAAATTCCTTTCATATCTGTTGTTCTCATATCTTTACCTCCAATTTTAATTTTCAAATATAGTTAAATATAATAAATTTTTAATTTATAAATTAATTTTTAATTAATTTCGATTGCTTTAACAAATTTTTCTGTTATCAATTGTGGTCTTGTTATTGCCGAACCTACAACTGATGAATGAACTCCAAGTTCAAAGACTTTTTTTAAATCTTGAGGAGTATTTACCTTTCCTTCTGCTATTACAGGTATTTTTAAATCTTTAACCAGTCTTTCCATCAGTACAAAATCTGGACCATCTAAAGTTTCTGTATATGGAGTATACCCAGATAATGTAGTTGAAACGCAGTCCACACCGTATTCTTGTGCCTTAACAGCTTCATCATAATTTGAAATATCAGCCATTACTAAAACATTATTTTCTTTTATATAATTTATAATTTCTTTCAAATCTTCGTTGTTTGGTCTAACTCTATTAGTAGCATCCAGTGCTATCATTTCACATCCTGTTGTTAAAAGCTCATCTACTTCTTTTTTAGTTGGTGTTATATATATATCTGAATCTTCGTAATTTCTCTTTATAATACCTATGACAGGAAGTTCAGTAACTTTTTTTATTTCAATAATATCATCAACTCCTTGAGCTCTAATTCCAACTGCTCCACCTTCCTGAGCCGCTTTAGCCATTCTACCCATTATAAAAGAACTATGAAGAGGTTCATTTTCTAAAGCTTGGCATGATACTATTAGTCTTCCCTTTACCTTATCTAGCATTTTTTTGATTACCTCATTTCTGAAATTTATTTTCTTAATTTATGTATTAATAATAACATGAAAACTTTTTCTTTGCAATATTTTTTCATATTTTTTTATCAATTCTATTTTTTTATCAATTTATTCCAATTATTTCCTTATATTTCATAGTTTTAAGAAAATTTATTTCATTTTTTTGGTTTTTATTTTCATTCCTATTATATAGATACAAATGATTTCAATAAAAAAACCCATGTATACAATACATAGGTTTCCCAATACTATTCTAAATCCATAATAATTTTTCTACCACAACATGGACAAAACTCAGATTCTGAATCTATCTCACTTTCACAATAACCACAAACTACAAAATCATCACAATCATTATCTAATTCAAATTTTCTACCACATTCAGCGCAATATTTGTCATTTATATTTCCAACATAGCCACATTCACAAGTTACATTGCTTTCTGCAATTTCCATATCATTGATTTCCATATTTTTTTCATAAATTATCTTATCAAGTTCTAATAACTCATCACAGAATTTATCAAAACACTCATCATCAATAGAATTTTCTCTAATTTTTTGATAAGTCAACATTCCCATTTCTAAAAAGAGCTTACTCTTCTTTTCTTGAATATCATCAATTTCTCTATTTATCTTTGATTTTTCTTTATATAATTTAATCTTAAATTTTCCATTGCCAAATCTTTTTTTAACCTTAGAAAATTTATCATCCACTGTCTTTTTATTATTTTCTTCCACAGAAGTTTCCTCCAATCATATTTAATCAGCTGAGTTTAGTTTATATCCTATTAAAGATATCACAAAACTGTATATAAATGAAATTATAATAGTCGAGAACACTTTAAATTGCATAACTAGAGTTGTTCCATAACTAGTTGTATTAAAGAAATTAATATTACTATCAAGTATAAATGTGCTAAACAAAGCTAACATACCCATTAAAAATGCATAATATATACTAAATATTATTACAGGTTTAATACTATGTGTTTCATATTTAAATCTTAACTTATATCCATTTAATAAAATTATTAATGCAGACAAAGCCCCCATTGCATAAAACATTAATTTAGTATCTCCAAATAAAGATGATGAACCTAAGCTAAACATTGACAATGTTGAATTTATTATTGTTACTGAAATTCCATTTGCAAAAGCCCACATATAGCTCGCAATTTGTGGCAATATAGCAAATAAATCAATGCCACTTGAATATCCACTCATATTCAATTCATTTAAATAACTACTATCAGATATAGTTAATACAAAAAGTATTGCTAACACTAAAGCATATCCTAATATGAATATTTTAATAGCATTTGAAAAAAGGGACATATACATATTTTCTTTTTCATAGCTTTTTCTATAATTAGTTATATATGTACATATAAATCCTAATACAAATCCATTTAGTAGTGCACTAAAAAATTCGTAACTATACTCTAAAGCATATCCATATTCTAGCATACTATGTGAGCTAGTTTTAACATTAGTAAAAGTACATAAAATAGCTAAAATTAATCCATATAAAATTCCAACTCCAAGAGAATTGGCTAGTGTAGTTTTTGAATCCTTACATCTTTTTCTCATAAAAATTAAATTTGATATAATTAATCCTAAAACAGGAATTATAAGTAATATTAACAAGCCTATATTTGCACTTATAAATCCAGAACCCATCATAGTAGACATAGATACGCTAATTTGTCCTAGATTAAGAGCTAAAATTATATGTGCTGGATTTATCATATAACTTATATCATTAAATTGAATAGTAATTATAGCCTTAAATATTAATGAAATAACAAGCAATATGAATATAGTTGAAAAGGTCGTTAAAAATATCCCTCTTGTATTTGCGTGATATGAGTGTTCTTTTATTTTAGATTTTAAGTCAAGTTTTGTTTCGCTTGACTTTAATGATACTATTTCATAAAGTTCATTTCCACAAAATTTACAGTAATTATCTTTAGGATTATTTTCTTTGTTGCAACTAGAGCAAATTTTATCTTCTTTAGTTTCGAGTGTAAGGTTATTATTTTTTATTTTTCTAGTTGGCTTACCTGTTTTTTTAGAATAGTTGCTATATGAATAATTCATGTTATCTATTTTTTTTTCATCCATTTTTTCCCTCCAAATTTTACCATTGTCAATTATCAAATATAACTATATCATATAAAACTTAATTATACCTTAATTGGATATATTTATCTATTTTGTTTGTCTTATATTAGTATTTCATTATAATTGTCTAATATTCAAAAATAAATAACTTACTAATCTTAATTATAATAAGATACTAATACAAAACTTTATTTAATATTAACTAACAAACATCACCTATTATAAATTTAGATTGTTACATATAGCATATTTTGCTATAATTAAATTGTAAACAAAGTATTCCGAGTATCTAAGAAAAGAAAAGGAATACTTATTTTTATGTTTTATTTTTAATGGAGGCTTATATGAACTTAGAAAAATTCAAAAAATTCTTTGGATTCCCTCTAGATAAAAAACACAAAGAAAATGTTGAACGAGAACTTTGCAATTATCTTTATCATACAGGCAAAATTATTTGTATCATAATAATAATATCTCAACTAATTATGATGATATCAATATCAGCTAGAGATGGTGGCCCTTTTGCCACCCCAAGACGTCAATGGTATTTTTGTATGTATATAATACTACTTTGTATCTCTTTAATTTTTATGTTTGTTTTTTCTTATCTTTGGAATAAAAAAAAGGAACATTGCACTTGTTATATAAACTTATGGGTGATTTATGTAACTTTTTTCTGCTTATGGGGTTGTGTAATTACTTTGCTTGACCAGTTAGGTGGAAATGATTTGAGTGTATTCAGTTATATAATGTTAACAGCTGCTGCTTTTTCAGTATTAAAATTAGGTCAATCAATAGTAGTTTTTGGAGGATGTTTTTTATTTCTTAATCTACTCTTACCAGGAATTCAAACTGTATCAGGTAATGAGTTCAGTAATATTGTAAACACATTTTTTATAATATCACTTGCTATTTTTGTTTCTACAATGTTATATAGAAGTCGTGTATTTACTTATTATGATAAAATGCTAATCCATCAACAATACGAAGAAATCTCTCATATGAATAATTTATTAAATCTTAAGGTTATGACCGATGACCTAACTAAAATGAATAATCGTAGGTATCTAGAAGATGTTCTTCAAAAAAAATTAAGTACCCATTCAAATCAAGAGCCTATAACAGGGATGATGATAGATATAGATTATTTTAAACAATTTAATGACACTTACGGACATCAAAAAGGTGACTACTGTTTACAAAATATTGCTAAAGTAATTTTAGATTTTACAAATTCTGAAAATGCACATGCTATCCGTTATGGTGGTGAAGAATTTTTTATATGTATTTTCAATTGTGATGAGGAGAATGCTAAACTTAAATCCGAATGTTTACGTAAGATTATAGAGTATTGTAATTTTGAACGTGATGATGTTCCTTCAAAATGTGTGACTGTTAGCATCGGAGTTCATACAAAGAAAGTCGAAGAATTAATAACTTTAAATGAATTTATAAGTTATTGTGATAAAGCTTTATATATTGCAAAGGAACAAGGTCGTAATTGTGTTGCATTTTATTAAAAGTATAGAAATAAAAGTATCAATCCTTATATTTATATTTTCTTAATAAGAAATTTATTTTGTTCAAAACATTTAGATAATATTATGTAAACCTATAAATTAGCTTTTTAGATTCATACATGAATTATTAAATCTATAAGTTATGCTTAAGTCTAACTTATAGATTTAATAATTTTATATATAATTAATTCATGTTTAAAATTAATTCACATTTCAATTTTAATGTTTATAGACTATCTTATACTACATTTAGACATGTATTTTAAATTTTCTTATTACTTAATTTTCCATTTCCTTAATCAATGATACATTTTGTTTCTCTACAGAATTTAAAACATCTGTATCAGCTCCTATACTATAATCTGGCTGATACCATGACTTATTACTAAAATAACTCTTATATGGTTCTTCTTTAAATACATATCCATACCTTGCAAATATTTCGTTTCTTATATAGGCCAACTCCTCTTTACTATAAAGCCCAAGTTCATCTTTAGTTAATACTCTAGAATCACTATCATATATAATATAATCATCATCATAACTTACTTCCTTATTTTTCGTATTAGAACTTGAACCTGAATCACTTTTATTGCTCTTTTTATCAGTATTTTCACTATTTTCCTTGTTATTTATACTCTTAATAAATTTTTCAGCTTCTTCTTTGGAAATCTTATTAAGTGTGCCACTCACGTTATTAGCTTGCAATGAAATTTCATTACTAGTAAATTTAGTTATAGTAAATTTTTCCTTTGATAAAGTATCTTTTCCTTTTAATACTATGCTGTTACTATCTGAACTTTCTACTTCATATTTAACTGTATAATTACTTTCTTCTTCACTTTTACTATAAAGTTTTATCTTATTTGGCTCTTCAAATTCAAATATATTATATTCATCAGCTTTCCAAAAACCATTTAAATCTTTTGGCTCCAAATTTTTAGAGTAAATCAACTTATTCCCTAAATAAACTTCTGAATATTTCCCTACATTGTTTATTTCTATATTGTCTTTCCTAGTTTTTAAATTATAAAAATGTATTTCCTTATTTTTAGTAGAATATGCTATATTCTCTGAATTAAATGAATAGCCAACAACATCACTTGCTATCTTGTCTTTATCTAAAAATAACTCCCCACTTGATTTAATATAAAGTAATTTCTCATCATTAATAATAGATACATTAGAATTTTCTTTCATATCATTGCCTATTTTTTCGTCTTCTTTATTATTTTTCTTAATATATATCTCTCCATCAGAATTTGTAAATACAATTCCATCTTTAATAAAACTTACATAATTAATGTCTGCTTTTATTTTATTAGACTCCTCTTTACCTATTTCTTTCTCATACAATTCATCATCACTATTTATAAAATAAAATTTATTATCTCTATATTTATAAGACCTAATATCTGATGCTATTTTTTCACTAACATTATTTTTGTACAAATATAACTCACCTTTCAAATCCTTATAATTATACTCACTTATATACATAATTTCTTCATCATTAGATTTTACCCCCCATAAATTTGATACATCTGAACTAATTTTGACCTTATCATTTTTATCTGTACTTTTTAAATATAAATTGTCATCATTATTTATAAATATTACATCCCCTTTATTATTTACAATATCAAAGCTCTGTATATCAGTAGATATTTTTTCTTTATTTCCATCTTCTTTATATAGATATAACTCTTCATCTGTATTCATATAATATATGAATTTTCCATCTGTAGACATCCTATACAATACAACAT
>NZ_JAGWCT010000069.1:0-21652 GCF_020657815.1 Clostridioides sp. ZZV15-6597
ATATAATATAAATTAATTTTACCTTATATATTATTTTTTTTAATAGATTTAGAATTTTTTCTTTTAAATACAGTTTTCAGAACATTCGTATTTATGTTATAATTTGTATGAATATATATTTTTTAGGAGGAAATAATATGAACTTAAATTTAACTAATACTATAAATTTAATGAAGAAGTATCTTGATATACCAAGTCCAGCTGGATATACTGAAAATGCAGTTTTAGAAAGCAAAAAGGATTTTGAAACTTTAGGTCTTAATACTACTCTTACAAAAAAAGGTGCACTTATAGCTACTCTTCCTGGTGAAGATGATTCAAATCAAATAACAATATCTGCACATATGGATACACTTGGTGCTATGGTAAAAGAAATATCACCAGATGGTACTCTTAAATACCATAAAGTTGGTGGTGGTTGTTGGGCCGCTATAGAGGGTGAAAATTGTACTGTTATAACTAGAAAAGGTAAAAAAATCAGAGGAAGTGTTGTATTTAAATACGCTTCTACTCATATATATGGACAGACAAAAGCTGCATCTGAAAGAAATGAAGAAACAATGATTATTAGACTTGATGAAAAAGTATTTAATAAACAGGATGTTTTGGATTTAGGAATAAGTGTTGGCGATTTTGTATATCTAGACCATCGTTTTGAAGCTACAGAATCTGGTTTTATAAAATCTAGATATATAGATAACAAATCAGCTGTAGCAATGGTTCTTGAAATAGCTAGATACTTTAAGGAAAACAACTTAACACCTAAACATACCACTAACTTCTATATAAGTAATTATGAGGAAATTGGACATGGCGTCTCTAAAGCTTTACCTGAAAAAACTAGAGAATTTGTAGCAATAGACATAGCACCTACTGGACCAAGTCAAACATCTAGTGAACATGGTGTGACTATAGTTGCAAAAGATAACTTATCTCTATACGATTTTAATTTAAGAAATAAACTTGTAGATGTTGCAGAAGATAATAATTTAGATTATGCTGTCGATGTATTTACTTTTTATGGTTCAGATGCTTCAGAGGCTATTCGTTGGGGAGAAGATGTTCAAATAGCTTGTGTTGGTCCTGGAACAAATAATAGCCACCACTACGAAAGAACTCATATAGAAGCAATTGAAAATACTCTAAAACTTCTTATAAATTATATGCTAAAAAAATAATTAACTATATATTTTATTAAAGTCATTTCTTTGTAAATAACCAATTTTTATTTTTATTTTTATACAAAAATTGGTTTTTCTATAGACTTAATTTCGATTTACTACTATTATATAAGTAACTTCAATTTTCTTTAGTTAATTTTTATATGATTCACACAAATTGTATAAAAATTTTCTTTAGTTAATTGTTGTTAAAATAAATTTTACAAGCTAACCCTACCAGAAAAGAGTTATCTAATCTGTAAGGAAATAGTTTAATATAGCACATTATAATTGTGTAATTAATAACTTTTCTTTTGTAGAAACTTTTCTTTAAAAAGAAAAGTTTTTTGATTTTGGATTTGTTTAAGAACATATTTTCTGAGTTAGGAGGATATTTATGAAAAAGGTTGCGGTTATAAGTGCTATTTTGGAAGAACCAAAAGAATGTCAGCTTAAATTTAATGAAGTTGTATCAACTTTTAAAGGCATTATTAAAGGTAGAATGGGAATTCCTTGTGAAGAAGAGGGTGTCTCAATTGTATGTATAGCAGTTGTTGGCGAAATGGATATTATCAATAGTTTGACTGGTAAATTGGGAAATATACCTCATGTATCTGTAAAAACTAGTATATCAAAAAAAGAAATTTAAGGTGGTGAGTACAAATGAGTCTAAATTCTACTCCACAATCAATAAGAGTACATATAGGTCTCTTTGGCAAAAGAAATGCAGGTAAATCTAGCGTAATAAACGCTATAACAAATCAAAGCGCTGCAATAGTATCAGATATTGCTGGAACTACTACAGACCCAGTATTTAGACCAATGGAAATCCTTCCTATAGGACCTTGTGTTCTTATAGATACTGCTGGTCTTGACGATGTTGGTGAGCTTGGTGAGCTTAGAATAAGCAAATCATTAGATATTTTAGAAAAGACAGACATAGCTTTACTAGTAGTGGATTGCCAAATTGGTGTGTCAAAAGAAGATTTATCACTAATTGAAAAGTTTAATGATAAAAATATACCTCATATTTTAGTACTTAACAAGATTGATACAATTAAAAATCAATCTGAAATTTTAAGCTTAACTAAAAATAAAGTTAAATGTCCAGTTGTTTCTGTCTCATCAACAGATAAAATTGGAATTGAAGATTTAAAAAATGAAATAATAAAGGTTTTGCCTAAAGATAGCAATGAGTTTAAATTGGTATCAGATTTAATTGAGCCAAATGATTTAGTTGTCTTAGTCGTTCCAATAGATAAGGCAGCTCCAAAAGGTAGGCTTATACTTCCTCAACAGCAAGTTATAAGAGATATTTTGGATACTGGAGCAATTTCTATAGTTACAAAAGAAGATAACTTAAAAGAAACTCTATCTAATTTAAGTAAAAAACCTAAGCTTGTTATTACTGACTCTCAAGTATTTCCACAAGTGGATAAAGATACTCCAAAAGATATTCCTCTTACATCTTTTTCTATATTGTTCGCTAGACAAAAAGGAGACCTTAAAGAATTAATTGATGGTGCCTATGCTTTAGAAAATTTAAAAGATGGTGACAAGGTCTTGATGGCTGAAGGTTGTACTCATCATAGACAAACTGATGATATTGGAACAGTTAAAATCCCTAATATGATTAGAAAGAAAACTGGTAAAAATATTACTTTTGAATTTAGTTCTGGAGTATCCTTCACTGAAGATATAACTAAATATGCACTTGTAGTTCATTGTGGAGCTTGTATGATGAATAGAGCTGGAATGTTATCTAGAATAGAAAAGGCAAAATCTTTCAATGTACCTATCGTAAACTATGGTATTTTAATAGCATATACAAAAGGTATTTTGGAAAGATCACTTGAACTTTTCAATTACTAAAAATTTAACTATATTTAATAAATACATATTTAGATATGACTAAAAATAAGATTAAATACTTTATAGATAAACTTTACAGCATTAATTCACTAAGCTTTGATGAACTACTATACTTAATAGAGAATATCGACAATGAAGAATATAACTTTGAACAAAATTTGAGAAACTATCTTTACAAGCAAGCTAGCGATATGAGAAATAAATACTATGGAAATAGAGTCTACTTAAGAGGGCTTATAGAACTTACAAACTACTGCAAAAACAATTGTTACTACTGTGGTATACAATCTTCTAACAAAAATATTACAAGATATCGACTTTCAACGGATGAAATACTTGAATGTTGTGATATAGGTTATAAGATAGGATACAGAACTTTTGTTTTACAAGGTGGTGAAGACACATATTTTACTGATGACAAGATATGTGAGATTGTTTCAAGTATAAAAAATAAATATGAGGATTGCGCTATAACATTATCATTAGGAGAAAAAAGCTATGACTCCTATAAAAAATACTTTTTAAGTGGTGCAGACAGATATCTTTTAAGACATGAAACTGCTACAGACAGCCATTACAAAAAATTACATCCGCCAAACATTGAACTTAGAACTAGAAAAGAATGCCTTAAAAACCTCAAGGAAATTGGTTATCAAGTAGGTGCTGGATTTATGGTTGAGTCACCATTCCAAAGCAATGAGGACCTTGTTCGTGACTTATTATACCTAAAAGAGTTAAATCCTCATATGGTTGGTATAGGACCTTTTATCCCACATCATGATACAATCTTTAAAGATTATAAACATGGTGATTTAGAAAAGACATTACTTATGCTTTCAATTACAAGACTTCTACTTCCAAAAGTCTTATTACCTGCTACAACAGCTCTTGCATCTATAAACCCTAGTGGTAGAAATGCAGGTCTTTTAGCTGGTTGTAATGTAATTATGCCAAACCTTTCTCCTCAAGAATTTAGAAAACAATATTCTCTTTATGATAACAAAGCATTTACTGGTCAAGAAGCTTGTGAATATCACCAGAGTTTAGAGGAAAATATCAAGTCACTAGGACTTAAAGTTGACTACTCTCGTGGTGATAATATTGAATGGAGGCGTTTGTAAATGTTCATAAAACATGAACTTATTAATTCTTTATTAGAGGATGCAAAAAATTCAACTTCTGATGATATTGAGAAAGTGCTTGATAAGGCTGATAGAAGAGAAAAACTTAGCTATAAAGATATAGCTACACTTCTTGAAGTAGAAGATAAAAAACAACTTGATAGATTGTTTAGTATAGCTGGGCAAATAAAAAATGAAATATATGGTAATAGAGTGGTTTTATTTGCCCCTCTCTATGTATCAAACTACTGTGTAAATGAATGTGTTTACTGTGGTTTCAATACATGTAATAAATTTAAAAGAAAAAAACTTACTATGGACGAAGTAAGAGAAGAAGTTAAAATACTGGAAAAAATGGGGCATAAAAGACTTGCTTTAGAAGCTGGTGAAGACCCTAAAAATTGTGATATAAACTATATATTAGACTGCTTAGATGCAATTTATTCAACATATAATGAAAATGGAAATATAAGAAGGGTAAACGTTAACATAGCAGCTACTAGTGTAGATGAATATAAACTATTAAAAGAAAAAGGAATAGGAACTTATATACTATTCCAAGAAACATACCATAAACCAACATTTATAAAGATGCATGGTCAATCTATAAAAAATGACTACTACTACCATTTAACAGCTTTTGATAGAGCTATGGAAGCTGGAGTTGATGATGTTGGTGCTGGAGTTTTATTTGGTTTAGCTGATCCTAAATTTGAAGTTTTGGGCCTTATGATGCATAATGAACATCTGGAAGAAAAATTTGGTGTAGGATTCCATACTATATCTTTTCCTAGATTAAAAAAAGCTGAAGGTATGAACTTAGAAAACTTCCCTCATTTAGTTTCTGATGATATGTTTAAAAAAATTGTAGCTATAACTAGATTAGCAGTTCCTTTTACTGGAATTATAATGTCTACTAGAGAAACTGCCGAAATGAGAAATGAATTACTAAAATATGGTGTATCGCAAGTTAGTGCAGGTTCTCTAACAGGTGTTGGTGGATATAAAGCATATGAGGATGGTGACAATACAGATCAATTCGAGGTTGGAGACCACAGAAGTCCTGTAGAAGTACTTAAGGAACTAATTACTGATGGATATATACCTAGTTACTGTACAGCCTGTTATCGAAAAGGTAGAACTGGGGATAGATTTATGAGTTTAGCTAAGAGTCGTCAAATTCACAACGTCTGCACACCAAATGCACTTACTACATTAAATGAATTTTTAATTGATTATGGTGATGAAGAACTTAAAGTTATGGGTAAAAAACTTATTACTGAAGAAATAGCTAAGATAGAAAGAGAAGACATAAGAAACATTGTATCTAACAATATGACTGCCTTAGAACATGGGGAAAGAGATTTATACTTATAAAATTTTATTCATTGTATATTATTATTGTATATTCTATAGGTTAGTAGTAATATTATCTAAAGGGAAAGTTTAAGGGAGGGAGATTAACATTGAAAGATAACAACAATACCAATAAAACTATTCAATTTGGAGAAAAAAAAGCTAGCCTAGAAAACAATATTCAAAAAAATAAAAATGTCAAACTTGATGATACACACAAAGTCATTCCTTACCCTAAAAATAGAAAAAAGGATGATAAAAAGAAAAATAACAAAAAAAAGAATACAAATATAAACAAACATAAGGTCAATAGAGATAATTATGGGCATTCTTTTTTTAATAACAAATACAAATATAAAAGAAAACCATATGTTATTGCTTTATACACAGTAATTTTTATTCTTTTAGCAATTTTGATTATAACAAAATTGACAGATAGTTCGAGTAAGGGTAACTACTCTCGTAATACTGTTTCTGATACTCACAAAAGTAATACCCAAAACATAACCTTTAATGAATCGACTAATCTTCTTACTTGTGGGTAACTTAAAAGAGTTATCTCATTTCAGAAATTACTTTCTAAAATTGAGATAACTCTTTTTTATTTAATATCTATTTTACCAACCTTGAGTTACTTCATAAACTTCGTCACCAATTCTACCATTTAAATAATCATCTATTGCAGAATCTATAATACTCATTGCTTTATCTACTTGCTCCTTAGTTATTACTAGAGGTGGTTGTACTCTTAAAGTAGATTGTCCTAAGAATATCATTATCAATCCAGTTTGTATACATCTATAGCATATCTTAGCTGTAGCATCTGGATGTTTTTCAGTAGAACCTTTTCCTTTAACTATATCAACTCCTATAGATAAACCTAAGCCTCTTATTTCTCCAATTATATCGTATTTTTCTTTTAGTTTTTCAAATCCTGCTTTAATATAATCTCCCATTTCTATACTCTTTTGAAGTAAGTTTTCTCTTTCAATTATTTCTATAGATTTTAAAGCAGCTACACATACTGTTGTATTTCCAGCTAAAGTAAATAGATGTGCTGGTGCATCAAGACTTTGCATTATTTCTGTTCTTCCAACAACTGCTCCTAGAGGTAATCCTCCACCAACAGATTTTCCAAGAACTATAAGGTCTGCTTCAATACCAAAATTTTCTATACCAAACCATTTACCTGTTCTTCCCATACCTTGTTGTATTTCATCACTTATAAGTAGTATTCCATTTTCTTTACATATTTTACTTAATCCTTGAATCCATTCTACTGGAGGCACTATTATCCCTGCATCTCCTGCAATTGGTTCTATAAATATTGCAGCTACTTCTTCTACTGGTAAGTAGTGTGCAAAAGCATATTCCATTTCATCTAAACATTCTTTAGCAGTTCTATTTTTATCTGGATAATGGAAGTGATAAACTTCTGGTAATAATGGACCCATTTTTCTTCTCATATTTGTACTTAATGCAGATATAGATATAGCTCCATAAGTACTTCCATGATATGACTCACACATAGATATTATTTTTGTTCTTCCAGTATATCCTCTTGCTAATTTTATAGCAGCATCTATGCAAGCAGAGCCTGTTGCGCTGTATAATACTTTCTTATCATTATCTCCAGGGGCTATTTCCACAAGCTTTTCAGCTAATTTTACAGGAGGATCACTATGGAAATATGCAAGTGTATATTGTGTGATATCATCCATTTGTTCTTTAACTGCTTGTGAGATTTCCTTATTTCCATGACCTACATTTGCAGAGCCTGCACTTGCTAAAAAGTCTACATACTCATTACCTTCATAATCATATAACATCGCACCTTCACCTGATTTAAATGCTACTGGATAATAAGGTATTTTTTGAGTTTTAGCAACATATTTTTTTTCTTCTGTACTTATCATTTGACTAGTTATCTCGCTCATTGGCAAATCATTCCCCTCTTTAAGTAAATTTATATTTTTAGAATTATTGCAATTTGTAAAGATATTTTTATATAAAATTCTTTATATACTAATGTTAGTATTTTTGACACAAATTGTCAATATATGTTTTTATAATTTTCAAAATATTTGTTATTCAGAGATAATATATTTTGTTTTCAGCAAATCAACTCTATTTCTCCAAAAAATAAAGAACTCTATTCTATTATAATAGAGTTCTTTGCAAATTATCTTATAAATACTATTTTTCTGTTTATTTTTAATTAAATCATATTATCATCTTTTATTATCATTGATGATTTCTTTAAAGTATTGTAATTGTTCTTGTTGTTTTTTATGTTTTATATCTGGAAAAGCCTTGATAATTCTTTTTTGTAAGATAATATTAGATTCTATACGGTCTAATTTACTGTTTATTTTATTTAATTTTTCTCTAGCTTCTAATTTTTCACTATTTATTGTTTTAAATAAAGCTTGTATCTCTCTTCTATCAAACTTATCTAATTTCATATTTATACCATTTAGGTCTGTAATTATTTCATCTAATAAATTGAGCTTCATATCTAATTTTTTAAGTGATATGATAGTAACAATTAAATCCACAATTGTCCATAAAGTCGTAATTACCACTATTGAAATTAATATATTATACGGAATAGTACTTACAATATATTCTATATAGGGATGTATAAATTTTATTATTACAACAGACATTATACCAAAATATATTGCATTTTTTAAACAGACTCTTCCCTTTACATTAAATTTTTGGTCAGAATAATCCCACCATTTAGCATGAAATAATGTTTCTAAAATAAATCCTGTAAAATATTCTAGAATTGTAGTCAAAATCATTCCTATCAAAAATAAAATAATTATATTGTCAAATCTTCCTAGTATTGATATCACAAGTACTGCTCCAAAACCATAAACAGGACAGATTGGACCATTTAAAAAACCTCTATTGATTATCCTTTTGCTTGCTATAGAACATCCTGCACTTTCTACTACCCATCCTAGAAATGAATATATAAAAAAATACAAAATATATTTTATTATCTCCATAATTTATCTCTACTCCTTCAACAGTTGATATATTTTTGTGCATAATGTAAAAATAATTATAGAAATAGTTTTTTCGTTTTTTACTTTTGTTATTCTTTTTTTATTGGATATTCTATTCATCTAATCCAATTAATAATCTAGAAGCTGTGATTCCATGTTCATCTTTTGGTTGATTATCTTTATCAATCCAAATCTCAAATGTATCAGTTTTCTTTAATAGAGGTAAATTTTTAACATCAAATTCTTCATATCTAATTATATCTTTGTTCTCTTCTTCAGTAATTACAAAAGATATTAATTTTGTATTTTTACTCAGATAAACTTTTATATAACCATCCTTATCCATTAAATTTTCTGGACACTTTATATTATTATTACAAGCTGTCTTAATAGTTAACACACCATTTTTAAAACTTTCAAATGAACCAATTATATCTGCCTCATTTTTATCTATATCTTTAACTATTTCCTTATTTTCTTCAACTAATATTCTTGAAACTTGTTTATCTGGCTTGAGTTTAAAAGTTAACAAGCTTTGGTAGTTTGTAACAATGACACCCAATCCTATCACTCCCAAAATTATGCTTGTACTTATTATGGCTTGGAATTTTTTAATGTTATTAGGAAATAATTTGGTCACCTTTGTATAAATAATAATACCAAGTATCCCACCTAATGAATTTAGAATCACATCATCTATGTCACTGCTTCCAATAGCCAAAATGTATTGTATTAATTCAAATCCTAAACTAATAAGAGAAATTATTATAATTATATTTCTTTTATCTAATTTTTTTAATACTACAGGAAGAAAAATTCCCATTGGAATAAATATTCCTACATTACCTATGATATTTGCAATAGCTCTTATAAGGCTAATGTTACTATCTGTCATAAATTCCCATACTGTATAAAAGGGAATTAAGTTGACAGACCTAAATCCACCCTTGAAAATGGCATAAATTGGTATATCTTTAAATAAAATTATCCTTATAGTTATTAGAACATATACAAAAAATATTGTGTATATAATTGATAATAATAATTTTTCTGAAGTTCTACACATGTCTTTTTTCAATAATAACACCTTCTCTCTTTTAATATTTTAATAGTATCAACAAGTGTTTAAGATGCCTTTAAAATTTTCTTAAATTTTCCTTAAGTGTTAAATTAAAACACATTAAAAAAGGTCTATACTTTAAAATATAGGCCTTCATAAATTTCCTTATAAATACATTTTATTAAATAACAAACAATTTAAGTGTAGAACAAACAATAACCAAAGTTAAAAGTAATCTAGCATATAAAAAATTTTTTTCTTTAAGCATAACGCCTGCAATTCCAAGTATAAAAAAGAGAGATGCAATAAATTTACCAAGAATATTATTACTTGGATAAGAACTAAAATGCATGAAACAAAGTACAAATGTATATACCCCTATTGCATTAAATACAATTGTATTAGATGCTATCTTTCCTTTATTAAAAAAGAAACAGAATATTGACACTAAATCTAAAAACAAAAATACATAAAACATGACTTTTAAAACGCCCATACTTATACCCCCTAATAAATTTAATTATAATATCTGGTTTATTTCATATAATTCTCAATATACTCAGGATAAACTTATAATCTTAATATAATAATAGTATAAGTTTATATTACTGGCTTATTAATTTTTATATTTACATTACTAGTTTATTACTTCATATTCATACATATTATAATCACATTCATACATATTTAAAGACTCATACGTTGCTTTTGCATTTATGTTTTCTTTTTCTACATATAATCTCATGCCAACAATATTTTCATCTCTATCACACATATTTTTTATATGATTAAACAAATAATTAAAGATGCTCTTTCTTCTATACTCTTTCTCTACATATACACTCTGAATCCAAAGAAAGTTTCCATTTCTCCAATCACTCCACTCATATGTATACATAATCTGTGCGACAACCTTATCAAATACTGTATATACATAATATTTTCCTTTTCTTTCATCTAATAACAATGCCCTTACACCTTTAGTTAAAACATCCATGTCAAGTTCTTTTCCTTCTGTTTCTTTGGCTAAATTATAATTAAATTTCGCTATTATATCCAAATCCTCTAAACGGGCTTCTCTTATCTCTATCAGCTCTTCATTTTCATATAATTCTATATAGTCTTTTTGTTGTTCCATACTTATTCCCCCATATCTATTTTATGTATTACATTAATCTTTTTGTAATAATACATTATAAAATTTTTTCTAGTTTCATAAATGCATAATCGAAGGTAGATTCTAAGTTACCATTATTTTTTCCTCCACCTTGAGCTAAAACCTGACTTCCTCCACCTTTACCATCTATAAGACTTATTGCATCCTTCAATAAACTTCCCATATTGACAGCTTTCAAATTTTTAGAACATGCAAAAATCAAGTTTATTTTTTCTTCAAATCTAACAGCTAATAATGCAATATTATTTTCATCTTCTGTAATTTTATTTGCAATTTTATTTACATATTTTAAATCTTCTTCATCATAAATTTTTTTAACAACTGAAACATTTCCAATCTTATTTGCATTTTCTACCATTTCTTTAACTTGATACTTAGCTACTATTTCTTCAAGTTTTCTTTTTTTACTTAGAGAATCTTCCACTTTCTCATTTAAATTTACAATTCCATTTATAGCATCTTCTTCACTACAACTTAAATATCTACAGATTTTGGTTAAGTATATATCCCTTTTTAATACTTCATCTACGGCTCTTTTCCCAGCTAAAAACTCTATTCTTGTACTAGATTTATGCTTCTCCCATTTCTTTATTTTTATCATTCTAAGCTCACTTGTTGATTTTGGGTGTACTCCACAACATGCATTTGTATCTAAGTCACCTATTTTTACTACCCTTATCTCTTCATTTGTGTTTGGTAAAGCACGCCTTACCCAAATTTTTTTTAATTCTCTTTTAGTTGGAAGTAATGTTTCTACTTGTATATTTTGACGAATAATTTCATTAGCAAGCAACTCTATCTCTCTAATTTTTTCTTCATCTAAGTTACCATCTATATCTACTGTACTGTACTCATTTCCTAAATGAAAACCGGTTGTATTCGCATTAAAAGTCTTAAAAAAACACCCTGAGAGTACATGTTGTCCAAAATGTTGATGCATACCATCTTCTCTTCTATCCCAATCAATACTACACTTTACCTTATGTATTTTTATTGGTTTTTTATCTAATATATGATACACTTTTTTATCTTCTTCATATACGCTTATTACTTCATAATCATCTATTTTTCCTAAGTCTCCAAATTGTCCTCCTCCACCAGGGAAAAACGCTGTTTTATCCAGCAAAACATGAAACTTATTTTCTATTTCTCTTATCTCAATTATTTCTGCCGTGAAATCTCTTATATACTGATTCGTATAGTATAACTTTTCCATTATGATTTTATCTCCATTTCCTTTATTCTAAACTGCCTTATTGTTTAAATATGCACATATTTTAGGTTAAGTTTAAAGTAATTACACCAGATATAGCTTAACCTATTTTTTAATAGTAATCTTCTACTATATTTTAACATATAGATATTAATGTTAACAAATTTATAATTATATATTATTTTAAATATTCAATAATATAAAGTATATTAACATTGCTTTTTTAAAAACTTTAGTATAAAATCATATTAAATAAATTTTCTGAAATGATAGAATATTGCAATCTATAAAAAACATACTTAATAACATATAGCATTGTATTATAAATATATCGTTTTATTTTGTAGGGGGAGTGATTTAAAATGCCAATAAAACCAAGAAAAATATCTATTGTAGGTTCAGGTCATGTTGGTTCACACTGTGGATTTAGTTTGATAACTCAAGGAGTTTGTGATGAGCTCTTTATGATTGATATTGATGAAGCTAAGGCAAAGGCTCAAGCTTTAGATTTAGCTGATGCGGTTTCCTATCTTCCACATAAAGTACATATAGAAAAAGGAACTTTTAATGATTGTAAGGATTCTGATATCGTAGTGATAAGTGTTGCAGATTCTTCAGAAGGTCCTTTACGCAGACAAAACACAACTAGGTTAGACTTACTAAAACCAACTATTGGGATGATAAAATCTATAGTAAAACCTGTAATTGATTCTGGATTTGATGGTATATTTATCGTTATTTCTAATCCAGTTGATGTAGTTACAAATTATATCTGGGAAAAGTCTGGTTTTCCTAAAAACAGAGTTATTGGAACTGGAACAGCTTTAGACTCAACAAGACTTAGAAGACTTTTATCTGAAGAGACTGGAATCGCTCAACAATCAATACAGGCCTACTCAATGGGTGAACATGGAGATTCTCAAATAGTTCCTTGGTCTCATGTTTCAATTGGTGGCAAACCAATTTTAGATATGATAAAGAATAATCCAGATACTTATGGCAAATTAGACTTACCATCAATAGTTGAAAAAAACAAGAAAACAGGTATAGGTATAATAAATGGAAAAGATTGCACAGAGTTTGGAATAGGAACTGCTTTAGTAGAAATTGTAAAAGCTATACTACATAATGAGAAGAAGATTTTACCAGTTTCTACATTATTAGAAGGTCAATACAATGAAGAAAATGTATTTGCAGGTGTTCCTTGTATTATAGGTAAAAATGGGATTGAGGGAATTGTTGAAATCAATTTAACTAATGATGAGCAAGCTGGATTTAGTAAATCTTGTTCTGTTTTAAGAGACCATATTGCACTTTCAAAGACTATTTAGTTTTAAATCTATGCTATTTATTCTTTAATTAACTTATTTAGATGCTCTATAATTATTATGGAGCATTCTCATATGTATACATAAAACAAAATGTAAGGAGATGTTAAATTTGTCAATAAAACCAAGAAAAGTATCAATAATAGGAACTGGTCATGTTGGTTCACATTGTGGATTTAGTTTAGTAACTCAAGGAGTTTGTGATGAGTTACTAATGATTGATATAGATGAAAGTAAAGCTAAGGCTCAAGCTTTAGATTTATCAGATGCAGTTTCTTATCTTAAACATGCCACAAAAATAAAAAGTGGAAATCTTAATGATTGTAAAGATTCTGATATTATAGTAATAAGTGCGGGTCCATTACCTAAAAAAAATCAGACTAGATTGGATACACTTGAGTCTACAATCAATGTTGTAAAAACAATTGTAAAACCTATTGTTGAGTCTGGATTTGATGGTATATTTATTGTAATTTCAAATCCAGTAGATATAATTACTGATTATATTTGGAAAGTTTCTGGATTTTCTAAAAATAAAGTTTTAGGCACAGGCACTGCACTTGATTCTTCGAGACTTAGAAGACTTTTATCTGAGGAAACAAATCTTCCTCAACAATCAATACAAGCTTATTCTATGGGTGAACATGGAGATTCTCAGATGGTTCCTTGGTCTCATGTTTCAATTGGTGGTAAGCCATTGTTTGATATTATGAAAGAAAATCCTAGCACTTATGGAAAATTAAACTTAGATGAATTAACTGAAAAAACAGCAAGAGCTGGTTGGGATGTACTTTATGGCAAAGGTTCTACTGAATTTGGTATTGGTACTGCTTTAACAGAAATAGTAAAGGCAATTTTTCATAATGAAAGAAAAATCCTTCCTGTTTCTACCCTATTAAATGGACAATATGGACAAAAAGATGTATTTGCTGGTGTGCCTGCTATAATTGGCATAAATGGAGTTGAGTCTATAGTAGAAATTAATTTAACTGATGATGAACAAAAAAAATTCAATAAATCATGTACTATTTTAAAAGAATACATTCAAATTGCTAAGGATATTTAGATTAATATCATATTAGAATACATATTTAAATTAATAGCATATTTTAAATATATCTTAAATTTAATATTGAAAGCAGGTAAATTGCTTATGATAAAAAACCATATCAACAAAGCTTAAATATAAATACCTGCTTTTATCTTTCAATATTAAATTATTAATTTATCTTTTCCCATCAAACTTTATAACTTTGCTTTTTTTCTTTGTATTTTGAGATAGAAATCCATTTTTTAATCCCATCAACAATTCTAGGTCTTCTGGATAAAGACTTATTCCTATATCCCCTAAATTTGATACTATATTATCTGTATTCATTATTTTGTTTTCTATCAATAATTCGACTGCTTTTTTTAAATATACTGGACTTACACCCTTCATTTTATCTAATGGTTCTTCTATTAACCATCCTCGTTTATCCATTTCACTCATAAGATAATTATACTTTTTGTAGCTTATCTCACCTAAATTATATGCTCTAAAAATCATAACAGATATAGGCACAATCCATTTTTGCTTTAGTTCTACATAATAATCTATGTCTTCTGGATAAACCAAGTCTTCTAAAAAAGTCTCTCTTGGAAGCAAAAATGCACAAGCATATTCATCTGCTAAGAATTGCTTATTTGGTATTCCTAATTGACTTGATATTATATATCCAAGCTCATATGCTAAATCATAGTTTCTAATTGATGCTGATTTTTTATCATTCCCAAGAGATATTAGATATTTAGTTTCTTTACCAATTCTCTGTTTTTGAGTAAATACTGTTGCTCCTTTTCTATCTACATTCATTCCTGATATTATAATCCCATTAGCCTCTAATAAACTTACCATATTTAATATTGGATTGTTGTTTAAACTCCAAAGTTCTCTAGTCTTATTAGCAAGACTTTCTATATCATTTACATTAACATCCTTAATTAGTTTTCTATTTGGTAAGTTTTCTTTTGGAAATTTTATATAACTTTCCATAAACGAGTATATTTTATGTATAATTATTATTTTTTCTCTATAAGAAATTTCCTCTACTCTAGGAAGTTTAGAATGAGGATTAAAATGACTATCTTCTACAATAACATTTATACTTTCATTTTTATAAAAATACTCTTTGGGGAAGTTTAATATATTTGATAATTTTAATGCATTTTCAATATTTGGAACATACTTATTTTCTTCAAAAGCTTGTAAATCTTTTTTATTTATTTTAGTTTCTTTAGATAACTGTTCTAGAGTTTTAGCTCTAAAAACTCTAGCTGATTTTAATCTTTTTCCATTAAAGTCTTTTAAATTCATTTGTTTTCTCTCTTTCAAAAATTAAATTCTTTAATCATACAAATATAAATTATAACATTACAATTAATAATTTATCACATTATTGACAAAAAAACAAAAGATGAAAACATAAATTTATATTTCCATCTCTAATCTTAATGTATGATATTAACTAGTTTTAATTATTTAAAAAGTTTTAAATATTCTCCATATCCTAGTTCTTCCATATCTTTTTTAGGTATAAACTTAAGAGAAGCAGAATTTATACAATACCTTAAACCTCCAAGTTCCTTTGGCCCATCATCAAAAACATGACCTAGATGAGAATTTCCTTTAGCACTTCTTACTTCAACCCTATACATGCCTTGTGAAAAATCGCTTCTTTCAATTACAGACTTATCTATAACTGGCTTTGCAAAGCTAGGCCATCCACATCCTGCATCAAATTTGTCCTTTGAAGAAAATAAAACCTCTCCACTTACTATATCTACATAGATGCCTTCTTCATTATTATCGTAATATTCATTTTCGAAAGGTACTTCTGTCATATCATTTTGAGTAACTTCAAATTGAATAGGAGTTAAAGTCTTTTTTAACGCTTCCCTATCTACATTATTTCCATCCCAATAACTTTTTACAAAATTATATCTTCCTGAACCTTTGTAATACATATTATAATTCAATGGTCTTTTTTTATAATAATCTTGATGATTTTCTTCTGCTTTATAAAACTTAGTTGCTGGAATTATTTCAGTAACTATCTTACTATCAAATATTTTACTATTTTCTAAGCTTTCTTTTGACTCCAAAGCTGTATTTTTTTGCTCTTCATCATGATAAAATATAGCGGTTTTATATTGAGTTCCTCTATCACCAAATTGTCCACCATCATCTGTAGGATTAATTTGCTTCCAAAATATATTTAAAAGTTCATCATAACTTATTATATTATCATCATAAGTTATTTGAATAGCTTCAACATGGCCAGTTGTTCCTGAGCATACTTCTTGGTATGTAGGATTTTCAACATGACCAGCTGTATATCCAGAAACTACTTTTATAACCCCATCATATTTATCAAAAGGTTTTACCATACACCAAAAACACCCACCTGCAAAAGTAGCAAATTTTATCATTTTCATCACTCCTTAAAAAAATTATATTTTATTTATTCCCTAAGAAGTAACTTAATAATCTTGTATTTTATTATTTTTTACTTTATTTAGAAAATACTATATGATATTAATGTATCTAAAATTGCAAAATCTTTTATCAAAATTATAAACTATAGAAATTCTCTACTTATAAATATAATTAAAAACTATACTTAATTTTTATAAAAACTTTTTCTATTTATCCATTCAAATGCATCTTTTATATCACAGTTTTCACCTAAAGATATTAAGTATTCTAGTGAATCACAATCATCCATAGCTACCTCTCTTTCCATTCTAGGATTTAACCTATAGTAATTATCTCCAAGAAGTTTTTGAGAAAATAATTGACTCATTTGAGAATTCCCTTCTAGTGTAACAGATATAATTGGTAAGTCTGGCTTCTTATTGATTATCCAGTCAATAGCTCCCCATTCAGTTGTATCTGTCTTTATACTATTATATACATATCCAGTCCCTATAGAAAAAAGTCTTGTATTTTTATAATTTAACTTAAGTCCACTGTCAATTGAATAAACTATACATGCTAGACTTGGATCAGTTGCTATTATTCCACCATCAACATGACAATTATAGGTTGGGAAAAATACTGGTGCAGCACTACTTGCCATTGCTACGTCTACAACTTTACTAGTTTTAGTAAGAGAATTTGGCATATTATTATAAAATACAGGCTTCCATGAATGTTCTTCATTGCCTATATAAAAGCTTGGCACCATGACTAGTTTATTTAAATCTTTCAGTTCTAAATCCTCTGGAAATATACTTAGCAAAATTTCCTTTAGATTTTTATTTTCATACTTTGGTCTAAGCATTTCTGCATAACTTTTGTTGAAAATATACTTTGAATTTTCAATTGAATAAAGTGTCTTTATCTCTTTAGGGCTTACACCATATGCAAGCCCTAATGCAATCAAACTACCTGTAGATGTTCCTCCAAACATATTTATATTATTTAATAAACTTGGATACTCCTCTACTAGTCTCTCAAGTATGGATATACTTAATGCTCCTTTTAATCCACCACCATCGAACGTTAATATATTAAAATTCGAATTTTTCATATACACATACCCCCATATAAAAGCCTTATATCTTTTAAATTTTAGTTAAAATAATTACACTATAGTATATATATATTATGCAAATTCTACATTACAAAGTTCCTCTTTCTATAATTAAATTCAGTATCCTGCACTATTAAAACTATACTTTTTATTTGTTTATACTATACACATATTTTAAGTATTATAAGTTTAAAAGTATGATTTATTGTAAACAGTTGATTAAAATAATATCTACTTTGTAATAGACCATAAAAACATAAATAAGGGTTGACTTTATACAAAGCCACCCCCTTATTTATATTAATTATAATTAAGCTTAATAATACTTCGATTATAAAATTTATACCTTATTAATTAAGCGTATACTCTTTATCCTAATATTTTTTTCATATCTTCTTCTGGAGTAGATATAGGAGTTAAAGCAAATTTTTCAACCAATATATTTAATACATTTTGAGACAAAAATGCTGGTAAAGAAGGTCCTATATAGATATTTTTTATACCTAAGTAAAGCAATGTAAGAAGTACACAAACAGCTTTTTGTTCATACCATGATAGCACTATGCTAAGAGGTAATTCATTTACATCACATTCAAAAGCATTTGCCAATAGAACAGCCACTTGAATTGCACTGTAAGTATCATTGCATTGTCCCATATCCATTAAACGTGGTAAACCACCTATTTCTCCAAGATTTAAATCATTAAATCTATATTTTCCACATGCAAGAGTCAATATAACAGTGTCCTCAGGAGCTTGTTTTACAAATTCAGTATAATAATTTCTTCCAGGTTTTGCACCATCACAACCACCAACTAATAAAAAGTGTCTTATAGCTCCATTTTTTACAGCTTCTACTACTGTATCTTGTACAGATGAAACTGTTCCTCTTGCAAAACCAGTAGTTAGCATATCACCTCCATTTATTCCAGTCATATGCATATCTTCTTTATATCCTCCAAGTTCAAGTGCTTTTTCTATGACACTATAAAAATCTTTATCTTCTCCAATATGAATCATACCAGGATAAGCAACCACTTCTGTAGTAAATACTCTATCTCTATAACTATCCTTAACAGGCATTAAACAGTTTGTCGTAAATAATATTGGAGCAGGTATATTGTCAAATTCTTTTTGTTGATTTTGCCATGCTGTACCAAAATTTCCTTTTAAATGCTTATATTCTTTTAATTTTGGATATGCATGTGCTGGTAATAATTCTCCATGAGTGTATATGTTTATTCCCTTATCTTTTGTTTGCTCTAGCAATTTGTGTAAATCATAAAGGTCATGCCCTGTAACTACAATAAATGGACCTTTTTCAATTTTCATAGGTACTTGAGTTGGTTCTGGTGTTCCATAAGTTTCGGTATTTGCTCTATCAAGTAATTCCATACATTTTAAGTTTATTTCTCCAGTTTTCATTACAAATCCTAAAAGTTCATCACTAGATAAGTCTTCTCCAACTGCTACTAACCCTTCATAGAAAAAATCATTCACTTCTTTATCTGTATATCCAAGTACCATTGCATGATAAGCATAAGCAGCCATACCTCTTAATCCAAATAAAATCAATGATTTTAATGAACGTATATCTTCATTATCATTCCATAAATTCTTCATATCGTAGTTGTCATTTCTACTACAAGTTGTCGAGCAATCTGAACATCTAGGTACAAGTTCACTTTTTGCTAGTTCAGTTTTTTCAATTTGTCTTTTTATAGCTTCATCATCAAAACTTACATTTGTTACAGTAGTAAACAATCCTTCTATCATAACTTTATCTGTTTCTCTTGTTGGTCTATTTTTATTTCCAACAGTTGCTCTTGAAAGTCCAATTAATACTCCTGTAAGTTCATCTTGTAAATTGGCTGTTCCCCCTTTTTTACCACAAGCTCCGTTTATAGTACATCCTTTACCACCAACTGTCTGTTCACATTGAAAACAAAACATATTCTCCATTCTTTATTCCTCCCATTTCATTTTATTTATTAAAATTTATTAATTTGTCTACGATTTACTTAATTAGATTTCTCCATCTACTATTTTCCCATCTACAGATATAGTAATTACTTGCCATGGTATCATCTTTCCACTATTTTGTAGAGCTGTTTTAACTGCATTTACGATACCACCACAACAAGGTACCTCCATACGTGTTACCACTATATTTTTAATATCATTTAATTTTAAAATTTCTGTAAGTTTTTCAGCATAATCAACTTCATCAAGTTTAGGGCAACCAATTAATGTAACCTTATTTTTCATAAATTTATTATGGAAATTTCCATATGCATATGCTGTACAGTCTGCTGCTATTAAAAGACTTGCATTCTTTAAGTATGATGCATTAGCAGGTACTAGTTTTATTTGCACTGGCCACTGATTAAGCTGAGACCCTTGTTCCTCCATCACTATATTGTTATTTATAGATATAGTATCTAAATCTTGTCTTTTTATAGACTTAGACTGAGAACCTGGACATCCACAGGCTAAATTTTCTTTTTGTGCTCTCTTTGCTTCCATGTTTGCTTTTACTGCTTCTTCATCATATTCTGCAGCCTCTCTATTTTCAAATGAAATTGCATTCGTTGGACAAGTTGGTAAACAATCCCCTAAACCGTCGCAATAATCATCTCTTAAAAGTTTTGCTTTTCCATTTACCATACCTATAGCTTCTTCATGACAAGCTTCAACACATAATCCACAACCATTACATTTTTCTTCATCAATTTTAATTATTTTTCTAATCATTTATATCACCTCATAAAAATTTTTTTGTTTAAAATACTACTTTACTAGATATTTATTTTTAAGACATAGATCTTTTTGTTTTAAGTTTTTGTATCAGGATTTTTATATCTCCTTGATTTTATAAATTTAGTATAGTACAATAAAAACAAATTATCGGTTGCATATGCAACAAGGAAGTGATTATTTGAAAAAATTTTTAGAAAAACATATAAATCTATTAAGAAAAATTTCTCTGTTTGAAGGAATTAAAGATGATGAACTTGAAGCAATGTTAGAATGTTTGGGTGTTATTGATAAGACTTATCCAAAAGATAACATAATATTTTCTGTAGGAAATGAAGTGACTTCTATTGGAATTATGCTTAATGGAAGTGCACACATAATAAAAGAAGACATTGAAGGTAATAGAAATATTGTAGCTGAGCTTTTACCTGGTGATTTATTTGGAGAGGTGTTTGCTTGTACTAGACTACATAAAAGCACTGTAACAGTAGTGACAACATCTTCATGTGAAGTTCTATTTATAAAGTTTAAAAGTGTAACTGGTATTTGTTCGTCTACATGTGAATTTCACAATAGACTTGTTGAAAATATGTTACAATTAATAGCTGAAAAAAATATTTTACTTCATAATAAAATAGAGTTACTTTCTTGTAAAACAACTCGTGAAAAATTACTCATGTACTTTTCAAATCAAATAGAGAGAACGGGTAACTATAAGTTTACAATTCCTTTTTCAAGAAATGAAATGGCTGACTTTTTATGTGTTGATAGAAGTTCTATGTCAAGAGAACTTGGAAAAATGAGAGATGAAGGTTTATTATCCTTTAACAAAAATAAGTTTGAAATCTTTTGTTTCCAAAATAAGTTTGACATTTAAATTTATACAATTCAATACACATGATTTTAATTAATTCAAATTATAGATATTACGTTTAAATCTAGAATTTATATTTTTACTCAAAAAATTAATAGATATCTTGATTTATATAATTAAGATATCTATTAATTTTT
>NZ_JAGWCT010000070.1:0-21373 GCF_020657815.1 Clostridioides sp. ZZV15-6597
TATATGATGTTGTGATCAGCATTATCGTGATGTTAAATTTTCATTTATATTTTTCTTTGATGTACTTTTTTGTATGATTTGTGTTTTATCATTACATTTTTGTTTCTATACTTTTTTATATTTGTTAATTGTTTTTTTTTTTTCAAGCAAAAGACCGCATTCCAGATCAGCCTTCGTCTCCTGGGCTCGGAAATGTGTTAAAGAGGCAAAATCTACACTATATTTTAAGAGTTATACACTATATTTTTAAACTATATAAATAATAATCGAAAAAATTACTAAAAATACTTACAAATATGATATTATTAATTGATTAATAAAATAGAAAATTTTTCATGAAAGGTAAGATAATAATGGATTTTAAGAGCTTAGGAATTAGCGAAGATACTATAAATATTATAAAAACATCAGGAATAACAACACCTACACCTATACAAAAAGAAAGTATTCCTTTAATAAAATCAGGAAAAGATGTCATAGCAGAAGCTCAGACTGGGACAGGTAAAACACTTGCTTTCTTGCTTCCGATATTTGAGAATATATCATTGGATATAGATGATATACAAGTACTTATACTGTCTCCAACTAGAGAACTTGCTATTCAAATAACAGAAGAAGCTATAAAACTTAAAGAATCTAAGGATATAAATATTCTAGCAGCTTATGGTGGAAAAGACATTGGTTCTCAGATAAAAAAACTAAAAGGAAATATTCATATGATTATAGCAACACCAGGTAGACTTCTAGACCACTTAAATAGAAAAACAATTGACCTTAGCAAATTAAAAACTTTTGTTTTAGATGAAGCAGACCAAATGTTGCTTATGGGATTTAAAAATGAGGTTGAAGCTATTTTAAAAGAAACTTCAAATAAAAAACAGACATTATGCTTTTCTGCAACTATGGATTCTCAAGTTAAAAAATTAGCTTATAGATATACAAAAAATCCTGTTGTTGTTTCTATTGAAAAAGAAGAAATTACTCTTACTAATATAAAACAAGAAGTAGTAGAAACTACAGATAGAAAGAAATTAGATGCTTTATGCAGCGTTTTAAATGAAGACAATCCTTTTATGGCTATAATATTCTGTAGAACTAAAAGAAGAGTTGACAACCTTGAAGAGGCTCTTGCTATACGAGGATATAATTGTCAAAAGTTGCATAGTGATATCGCCCAATCAAAGCGAGAAAGAATAATGAAATCATTTAGAAATTTAGAAATACAATATTTAATAGCTACAGACGTAGCTTCTCGAGGTCTTGATATATCAGGAGTAAGTCACATATATAATTACGATTTACCAGAAACGCCTGAAGACTATATTCACCGTATTGGTAGAACTGGTAGAGCTGGAGAACAGGGTTATACTTGTGCTTTTATTGACCCTAAAAACGAGAGAATATTAAGTGAAATTGAAACAGCTATAGAATCTAAAATTAATAGAAGAATTGTAAAATTATAATATATAGGCTAACTATCAAATTGTCAACTGCCAACTACCCTAAAGGGTAGTGGCTTGTAGGAGATTACAAGTTAGTTGAATAGCCTAAGTTTTAACTACGTTATGTAAGAATATATAGGTACTTTAGGATACTTCTCTAGTCCTAAACTCTACAGTGTATCATTAAACATCACTGATGGCAGGCGAAGTGTGGTATATTTAAAACCTTTCATAACATTGGCGAAGAGAGCTTACCACCGTAAGGTGAGGTTAAATTATCTGAAAGGATTAATATTATGGTGTATGTAATTAGCTTTGAAGGAAAACCGTTAATGCCTACTAATAATGCAAAAGCTAGAAAATTATTAAAACAAAAGAAAGCTACTGTTAAAAGAGTTAATCCATTTACTATACAATTACTGTATAAAACGGATACTGAATATATTCAATCTGTAACATTAGGGATAGATAGCGGATATTTAAATATAGGATTTTCAGCTATAACAGATAGTAAAGAATTGATAGTTGGAGAAGTAAAGTTGCTTCAAGGTATGAAAGATAGATTATTAGAAAAAAGTCAATATAGAAGAATTAGAAGACAAAGATTAAGATATAGAAAACCTAGATGGAACAATAGAAAAATAGAAAATGGATGGTTAGCACCAAGTTAACAACATAAGTTAGATACTCATGTTAAATTTATAGATTATCTTAATTCAATACTGCCTATTAAAAATATAGTAATAGAGGTTGCCAACTTTGATATACAAAAAATCAAGAATCCTGATATATATGGAGTAAAGTATCAGCAGGGAGAACAAATTGGTTTTTGGAATGTAAGGGAATATGTACTTCATAGAGATGGACATAAATGTCAAAATCCTAATTGTAAGAATAAGAATAAAGAACAGATATTAGAAATTCATCATATTAAGTACAAGAGTGATAGTGGTTCTGATGCTCCTAGTAATTTAATAACTTTGTGTAATAAGTGTCATACATCTCCTAATCATAAAAAGGGTAAATTTCTGTATGATTGGTGTGAAAATGGTAAAAAGGTTAAAGATTTTAAAGATGCTACATTTATGTCAATGATAAGATGGTACTTATTGGAACAGTTGAAAGAAAAATATACTAACATTAAAGCAACTTATGGTTATTTGACTAAAAATCATAGAATTGAACATGGTATAGAAAAAAGTCATTTTAATGATGCTTTTGCTATAGCTAAAGGTGTTAATCAAGTTAGAAATTTAGAAGTATTTAAAGTTGAACAATCAAGATTAAACAATAGAAGTCTTGAAAAATTCTATGATGCTAAATATATAGATAATAGAACTGGTGAGAAAGTTTCTGCAAGTGAACTTAATTGTGGAAGAAGAACTAGAAACAAGAATTTAAATTCTGAAAATCTTAGAGTGTTCAGAGGTCAGAAAATATCTAAAGGTCAAAGAAGAATAAGGAAGCAAAAATCATTGTATCAGCCAAATGACTTGATTAAATATGATGGAAAAGTTTATACAGTTAAAGGCAGTCAAAATGAGGGTCAATATATAGCTTTAAAAGAAATCAAAAAAGTGCCAAATGTAAAACTAATTAAACCATATATATTTAAGAAGGGATTGAATTGGAGTTGTGGATTATGTTAGTAGAAATCATTCTAAGTGTTTGTTATTGGTACATCTGATATTTGTATGTAAATACAGAAAAAACTTGTTAATTAAATTTGGTGATGAAATTAAACATATTCTTAGTAATATAGCAAAAGAAAAAGATTTAATCATAGTGAAATGGAAGTTGATAAAAATCATGTGCATCTATTAGTTAAATATAGACCAACAATTTCTATATTAGAGATAGTAAGATGGTTTAAGCAAATTTCAACTTATAGGATTTGGAGAATTAACAATAACCAATTATATCTTAACAAATATTTCTGGAAGGAAAAAACTTTTTGGTCAGATGGATACTTTGCTTGTAGTATAGGAAATGTTTCTAAAGAAACTATTGAAAGATATATACAAAGTCAGGGATAGGCTTACATCCACTAACCTAAAGGTATAGTGGTTTTACGCCTTAATTTATAAAAATTGAATAAATAAAAACGTATGTGTACTTATCTTAGATAAATTCACATACATTTTTATATTGTTTCATTTTAATAATATTGTTAATATCATTTTAAATTTTTTCTGATATTAATCTTATATTAATTTTGCACTTAAGTCATCATTAATGAATCTTTTATAGACCATCTTTTTATACTTAAGCTACTAATTTATACTATAAATTCTCAACATTCTCATCTAAATCTGCTGGCCATTTAGCCTCTGGATGTTCTTTTGCAAATTTCTTATTCTTATAATGACCCAATGTTAGAAAAGGTATAACTATAGTGAATAGACCAAGATAACCACAATATCCATATCCATACTTAACTATGTTACTTAACCCTGTAAGAGATATAAGCATTGATACTACCATTATTGCACATGCTGTAAATACTCTTCTTTTCATTTTTGAAGAAAGGAAAGAAAGTGCTTTATGGTCTTCAAATCTATTTACAAGACCAAATATTGTAGTTACTCCTGTAGACATCAAACAAAGGAATAGTGCTACATTATAAATTATGTATATAGTGTTATTTCCAGATTGACCTGCAACATAAAGAGTAGGAAGCGTTGTTTGTCCAGCAGCAGTAAATTCTCTATACCATCCCATTAGCATAGTTACAGCAAGCCCCAACGCAACTGCATTCATAACAAATGAAACTATCATTGCTTTAGTAGCTTCTTTGGAATTTTTAAGAAGTGGTCTTGAACAGCTTGCAAGTGTAGGTATAACAACTGATTGGAATCCTGCATAAATAAAAGTATTAAGTATTGGCTTAAAGTATCCAGGTGTGAAGCTTGTTCTGTTTGAGAATATTTCAGATATTTCTGGTACCTTAGCTTTTATACCCACTATAAAAATAGTAAGAGTACATACTAATATAGCTATGGTCATTGCTGTTGCTGCTTTAGATACAAGCATAGCTCCAAATATAGTAAAAATAAGAAGTACAATTCCGATAATAAAGACGGCTATAAAATAATTAATTCCTATACTCTGAAAAACTGCTGCCGCACCTGCTATAACAGCGCTTACAGCTATTAAAACCATTAGATAATAATATATCTCCCATATTATTTCAAGTTTTGGATATGGACTCCAAAGTTCACAAAATAAATCCTTATAATTCTTACAATTATTATTATTATACATTATAATAACTTCTCTCATCGTAGCAGTAAGTATAATCATTGCTAAAATTGCCATGAGTGGTGCAATCCATCCATATTGCACATAATACTGAGTTTCTTGATTTCCTGTAGCAAACCCTCCACCTGCATGCGAACTAAAAAGAACACTTGCAACTCCAAATATAGCTAGAATAGAGCCTGTTGCTTTTGCTTTTTTTACATTTTTTTGCATAAAATCATCCTCTCTAGAAATAATAGTAAAAAATTTATAATTTAACATACATTTGACAAAATAATAACATTTTTGTCAAGTTAATTCAACAGTAATTTTTCTAAAAATTTACAATTTTAATTTTTTTATTTCTAATCAGGTAAATTTCATGCGTTTATTTTATTATTATGAATTAATAATATTTTTATATTATGTTTTGTTATATGAAACTGTTTTTATAATGTTAAATTTTTTACAAATGGACTTATCTAATTAGATAATGATTAACATACCTATAATAGTTATAATCATTTATTACTATATTTGCATTCTTATTGAAATCATTAAGACTTATATATAAAAATAAATTTATATTTAAAATAATATTGTATTTAGATAAACTAATTTAATTTACTTCTCTTTATATCATCATTATTAATACATAATAAAATTATCTACTAATGAAAATATTAAATAATTAAAAACATCTTTTTTTTAAATTAATACTATATGCTTATAGTTAATCCTACTCCAACTTCATTTACATTTAACATTTCATTCATCTTAGCCTTTACCTTAAAAGAAACACAGTGACAAGGATACAACATGTTTATTTCTTCTTTTTTCAAATATTGAATAGTACTACCTAGTCTATCATCCAATTCAAAAAGATGAAAACCACCCAAGATTCCAACAATTCTATTATCACCACATACTTTTTTGGCATATTCCACTATATTACAAATTCCACTATGAGAACATCCTGTAACAATAAAAATACCTTTATCAGTCTTACATGCTATAGCCGAATCATCTAAAACATAATCATCATCCCATAAATTTTCTGATTTATATTTTCCTATTTTTGCTCTTTTTTCAAAGTTATTTATAGAGGGAATCTCTCCTAAGAATATACAATTTTCACTTATCTTAAAAGGTTTACTCTTTGGTTCATACATAAAAGTATTTCTAGCTTTCTCAATAGAAAATGGTGCTCCTATATTATCACCTCCACATTTTTTAGGTTTAAGACAATTAGGGTGTGCTATAAGCTTAACTTTAGATAAATCATATTTATTTGCTAAAAATTGAATACCCCTTGTATGGTCATTATGTCCATGAGAAAAAATAACATGAGTCAAGTCTCCTAAATCTATATCCATTTTTTCAGCATTTGATATAAATACCTCTGAATAGCCTGCATCAAATAAAATTCTATTTCCATCAATCTCAATATAATAACTAACTGCTGGTTCTCCAACAAAGTACCTATCAATATATGTATTATTATCAACGAGAACTTGTATCTGCATCTTTTCCATAATAATCACTCCTTAAATTGTTGTTTAGTTTAATAGTACGATATTACAATGTATTTTACAATTTAATCTCTTCAATTTCACATTAAAAAAGAGAATTCTATAATATAAAATTCTCTTTTTATTAAATTTATTTTCTTTTATAAACTCGTATTATTAGATAGTTTTAAATTAAAAATTTATACATGTTGTATATTCGTATAATTTGATATCTCAGAGTTAACTGTATATAAATCATCAACGCTCAAATCATGTATATCTTTATGACCAGAAATTCTAGCAAAAGTCTTAAGCTCTTCTAAACTAACATTTAAGAAATTTGCCACTCTATTTGCACTATTTTCCATATGTAATCTTTTTCTTAATTCCTCATCTTGAGTAGCTACTCCTACAGGACACTTACCAGAACCACATATACGATATTGTTGACATGCTGCTGCCATAAGAGCAGAACTAGCAATTGCAATTGCATCAGCTCCCATAGCTATGGCCTTAGCAAAGTCAGTAGATATACGAAGACCACCTGTTATAACTAAGTCTATATCTAATCCATGTGTATCTATGTATTTTCTAGCACGATAAAGAGCAAATATTGTTGGAACTGAAGTTGCATCCTTAAGTAACTTTGGACTTGCTCCAGTAGCTCCACCACGTCCATCAATAGTCATAAAGTCAGGTTTAGCATAAGCTATAAATTCCATATCTCTCTCAATGTGCCCAGCTGAAATTTTAATACCAATTGGACGTCCTTCTGAGACCTCTCTAAGCTCATCTACAAGTTTCTTTAAGTCTTCTTTTGATTGTATTTCTTCAAAACAAGATGGACTTATAACATCTTGTCCTACAGGCTTATTTCTAACTTTGGCAATTTCTTCAGTTACTTTTTCACCTGGAAGATGACCTCCCATACCAGGTTTTGTTCCCTGACCAATTTTTATCTCTATAGCATCAGAATTTTTAAGATTTTCTTCAGTTACACTATACTTATTTGGGACATATTCAAAAATATACTTATATGAAGCTTCCATTTCTTCTGGTAATATACCACCCTCACCACTACACATAGCTGTTTTATTTTTAGCTGCACCTTTTGCTAAAGCTATTTTTAATTCTTTAGACAAAGCACCAAATGACATATGAGAAATATAAACTGGATTTTCTATTACCATAGGTTTTTTTGCTTTTTTTCCTATTATTGTTGTTGTATTTACTTCATCATGTTCATTTAGAGGTAATGGATTTAATTGAGCTCCCATAATTAAAATATCATCCCAAGAAATTACTGGTAGTTTAGTTTTCATAGGCTCTATTATAGACTTTCCTGTAACAGCCATTTCATGAATTATATCCATATGTTGCTCAACTTCATCATCTCTTCTTAAATATGTATTTAAATAATTTAAATCACCTGTTTTTTCACTATTTACATCAGATTTTTCTTGAACAGATGCTTCTATTTTATTTTCTTTATTTTCTTCACCTTCAAAATACACAGTACTTATTTTTCCAAAATAACTACGACCTTTTGTACATACAGGACATGTCCAGTATTCACTTAACTCATCCCATGTTTTATCATTTTTAGATTCATCATAAATATATCCACAAACACTACATTTATAAATTGACATATTATTTTCTCCTTATACTCTATTAATCTCAAAACAAATTAAGATTTGAAATTATATAAATTTATAGGAGGCTATTTTTATAGAAATAAATTTCTATTTTTTAGCCTCCTTTTTAATTCAGTTTATTTAAATATTACAATTCAGCTTTCCATAATCCATGTAAATTACAATAAGCATATGCAGATACTACTTTATCATCATCATTCAAAGCAAATTTAACTACAGGCTCTCCATCTACTGCTAGACATTTACGTTGACCACCTTGTTCAGTCATAAGATACACCCATGCTATATGATGTTCTTTAGTCATTGGATGAGCAACACTACTTACTTTAACAGTAACATTATTGCCATCTACTTCAATCACAGGCACATGTTTTTCAACTGCTGCATCTGTTGTATTGGGAACAAGCTCTTTCATAGGCTTTCCACAACAGAAAACAGGAACACCTGCACTGTGTATCATCCCTATAAGATTACCACAAGTCTCACATATAAAAAATCTTTTTTCACTACACATAAACTCACCTCATTAATTATTTTTAGAATTTGAAAAGTTAACCTACTTGGCTACACTTTCTACAATTATTACAAATCCCTTTAAAACTTATGTTATAAGATGTTATTTTTATGTCTGTTTCTTCTGATATTGATTCTTTTAAATTGCTAAGAATTTCAGATTCTAAATCGTACACCTCTCCACATACTTCACATATAATATGATAGTGATTTTCTGTTCTACCATCAAATCTATCTGGATTTCCTGGAATACTAACTTTTTTTATAAAACCATGTTCTGTTAGCTGAGCTAAATTTCTATACACAGTCCCTAAGCTTAAACTCGGATTATCTTTTTTTAGATTTTCATACAAACAATCAGCAGTAGGATGAACTGGATTATTTAATATTTCATTTAAAATCAGTTCTCTTTGTTTAGAAAATTTCATAGTTAACATTCCTTTTTAATTATAATAATTTTTAATAGTTTTCAGCTTTTATATTGAAATAAGCCTTTGGATGGTCACATACAGGGCATTTTTCTGGTGCTTCAGTACCTACATACACATGACCACAGTTTTGACATTGCCAAACAACTTCTTCTTCTCTTTTAAAGATTTTTCCTTCATTTAGGTTTTCTAAAAGTTTTAAGTATCTTTCTTCATGTTCTTTTTCTATTCTTCCAACAGCTTCAAATAAATAAGCTATTTTGTCAAATCCTTCTTCTCTAGCTTCTTTAGCAAATGTTGCATACATGTCAGTCCACTCATAATTTTCACCTGCTGCTGCATCTTTTAAATTTTCTTCTGTTGAAGGCATTCCATCATGTAAAAGTTTAAACCATAGTTTAGCATGTTCCTTTTCGTTGTTAGCAGTTTCTTCAAATATAGCAGCTATTTGATTGTACCCTTCTTTTTTAGCTTTTGATGCATAGTATGTATATTTATTTCTTGCTTCTGATTCCCCTGCAAATCCTGCCATTAAATTCTTTTCTGTTTTAGTTCCTTTTAAGTTCATAATTAATTCCTCCCTTTTCAATAATAGTAATGATTACTATTTCTATATTTATATAATATATTAATTTCCACTTTTTGTCAACTATATATAATATTATTTTTTTTATTTAAATATTCTCATTTTCTAATATATTATTTAACATATAATTTTTAGAATTATATGCTGTATGTAACATACTTTCCGCTAAATCAGAAAGTGGACTTCCATAAAATTCTTTATAAACTTGTTTTATATCTGGATTTTCATAACTAGATTTTATTTTTATAGTATTATCCTTATTATACAGACCCGCTATACGCTTAAACCTAATCATATCTGTGACTTCAAAAGATGTTTTTGGCTGACCTGCCCCACTTATACATCCACCTCTACATGTCATGACCTCTATAAAATCATATTTATGTTTATTATCATTCATACTCTCTATTAGACTTTTAGCATTAGCAGTACCATGTATTACTGCTACATTTATAACTTTATCAGCTACTTTAACTTCTGCCTCCTTTATTCCATCAATTCCTCTAATAGGAGTAAAATTTAGTATATTTTGAGGAGGTTGCTCTCCTGTAATTAGATAATAGGCAGTTCTTATAGATGCTTCCATAACTCCACCAGTATTGCCAAATATAATTCCTGCTCCACTTCCTCTACCTAATAAATCATCATATGATGAATTCTCTAGATTTTCAAATGAAATTTCTTCTTCTTTTAACCACTTTGCTAATTCTTTAGTTGTAATCACATAGTCCATATCACGTATGGATTCATCTTTATAGTATTTTCCTGAATCATTCATTTCTGGTCTTAATATTTCATATTTTTTAGCTGTACATGGAGTTACAGCTACATTTACAATTTGTTTTGGATTAAGACCTTTCTTTTTAGCAAAATATGTTTTTATCGTTGGCCCTTGCATACCTATTGGACTTTTAGCAGTAGATAAATTTGGTATCAGTTCTGGATAAAATGTTTCTACAAACTTAACCCAAGCTGGACAGCAACTTGTAAATTGAGGTAGTGATTTCTCATTCTTTGTTATACACTCTATTAATTCAGATGCTTCTTCCATAATAGTTAAATCAGCTGAAAATGTAGTATCAAATACATAATCTGCCCCTAATTTTCTTAAAGCAGAAACCATCTTTTCCTCAACATATGTACCAGGTTCCATACCAAATTCTTCACCAAGTGCAACTCTTACAGATGGGGATGTACTGAATATAACTATTTTTTCTGAATCATTAATAGAACTTTTCACTTTTTCATAATCATACACTTGTGTAATTGATTCAACTGGACATACAACTGCACATTGCCCACAATGAATACAGATGGCGTTATCACCTGTCTTATCTAAGTCATACATTTTCCCTACAGCGATTTCTTTCTCACAAACAGTTCTACACTGACCACATTTTACACATTTTGATTCATCCCTAAGTATTGCAGGGTTATCCTTTTCAATAGGAATTCTAATTTCAGTAAATGAGTGTTTCATCTAATCTTTCTCCTTATAATTTTGACTTTCTCGTAATTACGCTTTAATTTTCAATATTAATAACGATTACTGTTATTATTTTAGATTATGTACCATATTTTGTCAATTTTGGTTTTTGTTTATTCTCTCTTTAAATATTTTGAAATATTTTCTAGAGCCAAATATAGTTTAATCTTAAACATTAAAATTAGTTGTCTCAAGGTTGACATACCTTTTGAATACATACCAATAAATTAGTTTTCTATTACAGATATGTCATTTCCATAATCTTGGATTAAATGTTTTAATAGTCCTGTTTTATTACACATAAAAATGTGTACCTCCTATTTTGATAATTGGATTAATACCCTGCTTATCACCATTTTTTAGAAGAATACACATTTTATTTTATAGACTCGATTTTACGGACTTGATAAAAATTTTAATTTTTCTATATCAATTATTTTGATACTTCCTCTTGAAAGTTCTACTATTTTATCATTTTCAAACCTCTTAAGCATTCGACTTATAGCTTCTCGGGCGGAGCCTAAATTGTTAGCTATAGTATCATGAGTTATATTAATGTTTATAGAATCATTTAAATAGTATTGGTCTATTAAAAAATTAGCTACTCTACTATCTAAGCTAAAAAATACAACTTGCTCAAGAACCCACATAATTTGAGACAATTTATCTTGAGTTAAAGTAAGAAAGAAGTTTTGTATGCTAAGATTGTTACTAGAAATTTCCTTGAAAAATTTACTATCAATTATAATAACTGAAGAATCTTTTTCGGCTTCTAAATTGATATCATAAGTAATATCTTGATATACACAAGAAGAAGATAACATACAAATATCACGTTCAAATAATTTAAAAAGAGTAATTTCTTTACCTGAATTTGAAGTCATAAAGCTTCTAAGCTGACCATTTAAAACTACTACTATTCCAGTACAGGCTGAATTTTTAGAATGAACTAGTTCACCTTTATTATATTTTTGAATATAACTTGCTGAAATTAAATCTTTTACTTCACTTTCAGATAAATCATTGAAAAATGGTAGTTTATCTTTAAAATACGATTCTATATTTATATGACTCATATTAACACATCCTAATTAATTATTTTTTTATTATAGAATTTGGAAGTAGTAGAGAACCACCCATAAATAAGACTCCAGTTATAAGTAATCCCGTAAATCCTAAATTGAATAATGATGGAAACTCTGGTGATAAATTAAATAATGTTAATTTACTCATATCTAAGCTTGAAATTAATCCAATTGATTTTAGAGAAGCATATGACATCGAAAATGCAAATGCTCCAGTAAGTCCACCTAAAATAGTACTAATTGCTTTTTTTAAGTTATCTCCTGATGCTGCACCAACACAAGTACCAGGACAAGTGCCAGCACTTCCAAATCCTAACCCAAATATAATCCCTCCAAGTATAACACCAGTGTTCATAGTTTTAATACTTAAATGATCTAAGTTAAATATTCCTATTAAGTTTGCTAAATATAGGAGTACACTTGAAAAACCTATCGCAAAGAATATAACTTTAGCTAAATGTAAATCTTCTAATCTTAACATAGATAATAATTTTTTTGGGCTTGTAGCTCCAACTTTATATAAAGCATATCCAAAGAATGCTCCAAGTAATATGGCAAGTAATATTTTCATATTATTTTCTCCTAACTTCTTATTAATATTTGAATTTCTTAACTAAAATAGCAGTTGGTATAGCAACCGCAAATACAACACCTGCAAATACATATCCACTAACACTTGATTGCATCATACCACTCATCATGTGCCCACTAGTACATCCATCAGCTAATCTAGCTCCATATAATAGTAAAAATCCACCTATAAAGCTAGGTAAGTATTTTTGTATAAAGTTTTTATTTGTATTTACCTTACAGATATCCTCTGAATATAGCTTATTTTCTTTTTTATTCCTAGTTGCATGACCTATAAAACTACCCAATGGTATTGCTAGTACAAATATAAAATCATAATTAATAGGATTTTTTATTGATTTAGCTAATTTACCATCTGATTTATCATAATACTCATTTGCACTTTTATATCCAGTTTCTCTTTCATTATCTTCTTGTATTATACCTTGCTCCACAGTACTATGAATTATACCTGATAGAACTGAAAATTGGGTAGATACTCCTATTGGCTTAATTAATAAAACTGATATAAAAAATGATAAACCTAATATAATTGCTCCTTTTAACCATTTTTGATTATTCATGATTACCTCCTAAAATATTGTAATACTATTTTACTTTTTCTTTGATATATAGCTCGATATTCCACCTTTTAAGTTATAAACACTATTAAATCCATTTCTAGATAATATTTTTGCAGCAGAATTACTTCTTGCACCTGATGCACAATAAACAACTATAGTAGAATTCTTATATAAATCTAAAGTGTTTAATTTAGATTTTAATTCATGTACAGGTATATTTTTAGACTTTGGAATATTGAAAGTACTGTATTCTCCTGATGTTCTAACGTCTAATATTAATGTTTTTTTGTTATTTTTTAAAAGTATGTTTAATTCCATACCATCAATATTCTCATGTTTACTGCCTTTGAAAAGTTCTGAAAAAAAACTCATATTAATTTCTCCTTTCTAGTTATAAATTTTGATTGAGGTTTATGTTTTTTATTATAGTTTAAAAAAATAAAAAGTTATGTGATTAAGTTACAGATTAAAATATGGATTTAGAATATGATAAAGATGTGTTAAAAAAATATCATAAAATTTTACAATATATAAAAAGGAGATACTTTTATGAATAAAAAGATTATTATAGTAGGTGGAGTTGCAGGGGGAGCATCAACTGCGGCTAGATTAAGACGTTTAGATGAAAAGGCTCAAATTATAATGTTTGAAAAAGGTGAATATATATCATTTGCAAATTGTGGTCTTCCATATTATATAGGAGGAAGCATAAATGAAAGAGAAAAGCTAATAGTTCAAACTGTAGAAACAATGAGTTTAAAGTTTAATTTAGATATAAGAAACTTAAGTGAAGTTATAAAAATAGATAAAGAAAATAAAAGTGTAAGTGTAAAAAATCACAAAACAGGTGAAACGTATGAAGAAAGTTATGATGTATTAGTACTTTCTCCAGGAGCCAAGCCTATAAAACCGCCTATTTCAGGTATAAATGAATGCAAAAACTTATTTACACTTAGAAATATACCAGATACAGATAAAATAAAAGCATATGTAGATAATAATAAACCAAAACATGCAGTGGTTATAGGTGGAGGGTTTATTGGTCTTGAAATGGCAGAAAATCTTCATGATAAGGGTATAAAACTTACTTTAGTAGAAGCAAGTGAACAAGTTATGGCACCATTAGATATAGAAATGGTAAGTGTGATACATGATCATTTAATAAGTAAAGATATTGAGTTGATTTTAAAAGACGGAGTTAAATTTTTTTCTGAAAATGGAAATAAAGTAATATTATCCAGTGGAAAAGAAATAAAAACAGATATGATAATACTATCTATTGGAGTTAAGCCAGAAACAACTATAGCGAAAGAAGCAGGACTTAAGTTAAATGAAAGAGGAGCTATAATAGTTGATAATTATATGAAAACCTCTGATGAGAATATATATGCACTTGGAGATGCAGTAGAGATAACTGATTTTATAAATAAAAAACCTACAATGATTCCCCTAGCTTGGCCAGCAAATAGGCAAGGAAGATTGGTAGCTGATAATATATGTGGAAGAGATATCACTTACCAAGGAACATTAGGTTCATCAGTAGCAAAAGTATTTGATTATACAGTTGCTACTACTGGAAATAATGAAAAAACATTAAAAAGAATAGGTCTAGATTATAAAGCTATTCATATACATCCGGGATCTCATGCTGGATATTATCCAGGAGCATTTCCTATATCTCTTAAGATGACTTTCGACCCTAAGACAGGAAAGATTTTTGGAGCTCAAGGAGTTGGAATAGAAGGGGTTGAAAAACGTATAGATGTATTAGCTACAGCAATAAAAGGTGGTCTTACTGTATTTGATTTACCAGATATAGAAACTTGCTACGCTCCACCATATAACTCAGCTAAAGATCCAGTTAATATGTTAGGATATTATGCATCAAATATTATAGAGGATTTGGTTGAGATAGTACAATGGAATGAAGTTGACAATATAATAGCTGATAGTGGTGTAATAATAGATGTAAGAGAAGAGTTTGAATTAGCTACTGGAAAAATTCCAAATTCTATGCACATACCATTAGGTCAGCTAAGAGATAGACTAAATGAAATACCAAAAAATAAAAAGTTATATGCTACTTGCCAAATTGGACTTAGAGGATATGCTGCTTGTAGAATACTTGAACAACATGGGCTTAAGTGTATTAACATAGATGGTGGAGTAAAAACATATTTAGCAGTAAAAAGAGCAGAAGAAAGCATAAATAAACAGAATAAAAGTGAGAAAATAAATACAAATAGTGAGGATTTTGATATGGATATGGAAAACATAGATATAGCAAAAATAGATGCTAATGTTACACTAGATGCATGTGGACTTCAATGCCCAGGACCAATAAGAAGAGTATTTGAAGAAATCAACAAAATGCAAGAAGGTCAAATATTAGAAGTTAGAGCAAGTGATTCAGGATTTAGCAGGGATATACAATCTTGGTGTGAAAAGACAAGAAATACATTAATGAAGGCTGAGTTTGATAAGACAAAGAAAGCATTTGTAGCATATATTAGAAAAGGACTAACTGTATTAAATGTAAATCCATCTTGCAATATAAATCAAAGTGATAAAAATGGAGCAACACTAGTAGTATTTAGTGGAGATTTAGATAAGGCTATAGCGTCATTTATAATTGCAACTGGAGCTGCATCTATGGGTAAAGAGGTAACTATGTTCTTCACATTCTGGGGACTTAATATATTAAAGAGAAAAGATAAGCCGAATGTATCAAAAGATACTATGGAAAAAATGTTCGATATTATGTTACCATCTCATACAGGTAAATTACCATTATCTCAAATGAACATGGCTGGAATGGGACCTAAGATGATAAACCAAATAATGAAAAAGCACAACGTTGATGACTTAGATACTTTAATAAAAAATGCTCTGGATATGGGTGTAAAAGTTGTGGCATGTACGATGAGTATGGATTTAATGGGAATAAAGTCAGAAGAGTTTATAGATGGTGTTGATTTAGGAGGAGTAGCTTCATATTTAGGTGCTACTGAAGATGCTGGATTGAATCTATTTGTATAAGTTTAAATTAGATATATTTTAAATTAAAAATATATTTGTGATATTGTCACAGATATATTTTTTTATTGTCATAAAATATAAACATCTTAGCAAAACAATAAAAATTATGGAGGATATACAAATGGCACAAGCACTTAATAATAGCAATTTAACAAGGATGTAGAAAAAAATGAGGTTGCTGTAGCTGACTTTTTTGCAATAGCGAATTTCTTGTATTTACATAAAAGAGAGTATCTCATTTATGATTTTCAAAAATCATTTTAAGACACTCCCTTTCTATATTTTTAAGATTAATTTAAATCTATTAAAATTTCATTTACTATAGATTTTGCATCACTTATTATATATTTTGGATCAACCTCATAAAACTCCCTATCTATAAATCTATCAATCTTTTCTATACTCTCTATAGAATCACTTGTAACAAATAACACTATAGATGCATCTTCTATATCATATATAGAAAGTTCATTTTTTATACTTCCATCACTTTGAATTTCATAAACTAAGTCAAACCCTAAAATATTTGCAGCTTCTTTAAGAGAATTTGAACTTTTTTCACTTTCACAAACTGCTACTATCTTTTTATTCATATTTCAGATACCTCACTAATTCTACTCCGGTACAATCATCACTATACACTTTGCTTGTTTAACTACACTTGCTGTTACTGAACCTATCATTCTTGTTAGACCTTTTTTAGTAGATTTTGTCATAACTATAATATCTACATTATCTTCTTTTGCTTTTCTAATTATTTCATCTCCTGGATAACCAAAAGTAAAATGAACTTTAACATCATACTCTCCCATTATCTCTGCTGCTCTGTCCAGGATTCGTCTTCCTAAGTTTTCAGAATTCTTTATCTCTTCAGCTAGGGATATGCCATCAATAAATACTAGTTCTTTTACATTCATTATTTCCACTTCGACTTCATCTTTTTTGAATATTCCTTGTATAAATTCCAAAGAATGCATACTTCTTTCTGTTCCATCAATTGGTACTAATATTTTCTTTTTATTCATGTCACATCTTCCTTTCTTACTTTAGAATAATTAAGTAAAATATATATTTTAAGCTATAAAAATATATAATAAATCTTTACTCTAGGAATAAATATTAATAATATATATAATAATTTTAATATTTATTATTGTGTTAATTTTATAATATTTGACTAATAGTGTCAATGAACAAAATTGTAATTAAAAAAATAAAGGGTATTAAACCGTAAAAGCATTTTCTCTCAACAAATCCCTTAAAATTTCCTCTGGAACAGGTTTAGAGAAATAATACCCTTGTAAATATTCACAATTCATAGACTTTAAATCTTTAGCGTATTCAATGGTTTCAACACCTTCTGCTACAGGTTTCATATTTAATTTATTTATAAGCGATATAATAGTTTCAACTGTGAGCTTATGCTTACTATCTTCATTCATAGACCAAATCAGACTCTTATCTAACTTAATTACTGAAAATGGTAAGGAAAGCATATTCGTAACTCCAGAATAACCAATTCCAAAATCGTCAAGTGCAAATTTAACCCCTAAATCAATTAATTTTTCCATGGTCTCTCTAATTGTATTAAATGAACCTGATGCCACAGTTTCTGTAATTTCAAATTTAAATTTAGTTGGTGACACATTGTATTTTTTCATAATATTAAACAAATCATCAGCCAAATTCTTCTGCATACATTGTACTACAGAAAGATTAACAGCTATGGTGTCTAGCTTTAAATCTTCAAAATCATCACTAGCTATAAATTTACATACCTTCTCAAAAACCACTAACCCAATTGAATTAATAAGACCTGTCTGCTCTGCAATTGGTATAAATTCATCTGGTGGTATAAACCCTAGTTCTTTATGTTCTAGCCTAATCAAAGCCTCAGCTAAAGCAAATCTATCTTTACTAGTAGAAAATATAGGCTGATAATATACATCAAAACCATCATTTTCTAGAGCTTCTTTCAAACAATTTTTTATTATATGTTTTTTCTTTATCTTTTCACTTATAGACGCATCTGCATAAATAACTTGTCTTGATTCAGAGCGTTTTGCTTCATGTATAGAGAAGTCAATTGCAACTATAACATCTTCTGTCGTTTCAGCATTTTCTGGAAAAGAAACAGCTGCAATACTAGTTGATAAATTAAAACTTATTTCTTCTATTAGCCATGGTTTTTTAAATCTTTCTTTTATCTCATTGATAATTGTCTCTGGAGATATTCCTAACTGACTATTAACAACAATAGAAAATATATCTCCTCCTATTCTATATACATGATTTACATCATGAATATGAATCAAATATTTCCCAACTTCTTTTAATGCAATATCTCCATTTTTAGTCCCAAAAGTTTCATTCATAAATTTGAAATCATCAAGAGCAATTGTAATAATAAATCCTGACTGTTCAGTATTTATATTTAAATCTAGTTCTTGAATAAAGGATTGTCTATTAAGTACACCAGTAAGGTCATCAATGATAAGACCTCGATTCTGCATAGAAAGATATGTCAAAAGTAAACTACATGCACATGCTGTTCCTGTAAGAAGATACTGTAAAAAAATCGCTTGTAAAATAATTGCTATAACTGAAACTATAAGAAAACCTCTAATAGCCCATATTTTAGATTCATGCATTGCTTTTTTGTATTTAAAAGATAAAAATGCCGAATATATTGCATAAAAGAAAAATGATAAAAAAGTTGCAGTATATCCATAGCCACGAACATAACCTGTTTCTTTTGACAATCCAAATAAAATGTGTGTAAAAGGATTAGTTATAGATAAAATTATGCAAATTATAAGTGGTATAGATAAAAATAAAAGCTTTTTTTTCATATATCTAATATCCTGATAAATAATAGCCATGACATAAAATAATACAAGAGCCGCTGGTATCGGCAATAAAAATAAATATATTTGATTCAATAAACCAGTCAAAAAAATTGGAAGTTTATTTATATTATTTAGACAAAGTGAGCCTAAAACATTTGAAATTATGAATAAAAATGAACAAATTAAAAGTGCACAGTATATTTTATTTTGTAAAGTAGGTATAAATTTACTTTTAAAAAAGTATACCATCAAAAAAACAACTATAATTGCAGAAAAAATTTCATATTCTATATGCCATACCATAAACTTACCTCACTATTATTGTTTAATTTTCACTATTTTATTTAATATAATATGTTTACAATCATATTATAATTCATATTGATAGCATATTGAGTAATTTTATGGAAAATTTTTATTTGTATACAATTTTTACCTTAAATCCTCATTAAAGCATTAAACTTATCTCAAGCATTGTTATGTATATAGAAATTAAGCAAATAATTCTTTTGCTTTTGTAGCAATTCTTTCTCCAAATATTACAGCTTTTTCGTCTTGTATTTCTGGCCCTTCAATTGAATGTACATGTCCTAAATGTATAAATGGTTTTCCTAAAGAACCACCTCCAGAGTACACAAGCATTCCCTTAACCATTAAATGCCCTACTATAGTAAGAATTGCAACATCAGGACCGCCACAGACATAGTCACATGTAGCAAAAACTGCTCCCAACTTGCCAGCTAGATTTATCTTTTTTGAATCCTCATCAAACCATTTTTTTACTTCCCAAGTTGTATTAGCTAAATATGTTGGTGTTCCAAATATTACTGCTTTACTTTCATTTAAATACTCTGTATCAATACTATTAAATCTCATAAGTCTAACTTCTATTCCTTCTACATTTTTAGCACCATCTTCTATTAACTTAGCTACTCTTTCTGTGTTTCCACTTCTTGTTTGATATAATATTGTAATTTTCAATTTCAATCCCTCCTTAATGTGTAATAAAAATAATTTATTATATGTCAAATTATAGCACTTATTTTACTATCCTACAAAGGACTATCCAATTATTTTTTAATTAACTATTTTATATTAAAAAATCCCCAAACTCACCTTTAACTTGTTTATTTCAATCTCAACTATATCTGATATATCTTCAAAAGACATGCCTCTATCATGAAGTTTTCCTGCAATTTTGATTTTTGCATTTTCTTCTCCTTTTTTAATCAAAGCTCTATTTTCTTTTTCTATTACATTTCTAACATATCTTTTTGCAAATGGCTCATTCCCGTCGCATAAATCTTTATATTTTTCTTTATCTCCTTTGACAAAACTAAGTGCTCTTTTATCTTGTTTAACAGCCTCTGTACAAATTTCTTCTGTTTGTTCTTTCACAAATTTTAGAGCCATTCCATATTGTCTCACTGCTTTCAAGCATATTCCAACAGTCTGTTCCTTTACAAATTCTAAAGCCATACCATTTTGTCTTACTGCTCTTAAACATATTGTTTCTGTCTGATTTTTTACAAACTTCAAATCAAGCCCATTTTGTCTTACTGCCTCCATGCATATTTCTTCAGTCTGATTTTCCACCCATTTTAAATTATAACTACATTGTTTAACTGCTTCCATACATATCTTATCTGTTTGATTTTTTACTCTTGCTAATCCAAACTCACTATTTCTAACCGCTTCTATACATATTTCTTCTGTTTGCTCTTTTACAAATGCTAAGGCTGTACCATTTTTTTCAACAGCTCTTAAACATAATTCTTCTGTCTGATTTTCTATATATTTTAATGCTGTTCCATCTTGGCTAAGTGCTAACATACATATTTCTTCTGTTTGCTCTTCCACAAATTCTAACATTCTCCAATCTTGCTTGACTGCTTCCATGCAAATTTTTTCTGTTTGATTATCAACACATTTTATCGCATTACAATTTTGTTTAACAGCCTCCAGACATATCTTTTCTGTTTGATTTTTTATGTATATTAAATTTAACCCATTTTGCTTTACTATTTCTAAATATTCGTCTTCTGTTTTATTGTCAAAGTCATTGTTATCTATTGATTCAAATATATCATTTTTATTCTCTTGCATATCTTGAACTCACTCCTTATAAATTTTATAAAATTCAATAAATTTACTCTTATTTTTATTCTATCAAATAATATAAGAATTTTTCAGTCTTGTTTTTTTTTATAAAATCATTTGTATGTTAAAAAATAAATTAATTGCTTCAATTCCAGTATACAATACCCAAAATATGTGGTATATTTTAACTATAATATATTTTTATATATTACAGTTGAGATATTTAAAGTTAAATTTATATAAAATATCTTTATTTATATATCATTTAGATTGGATATATTT
>NZ_JAGWCT010000071.1:0-21241 GCF_020657815.1 Clostridioides sp. ZZV15-6597
ACTACAATTATTGGTATATTTGAAAACTGCCTAATAGCTTTTATTACCTCTATTCCATCCATATCTTCTAGCCCTAAATCCAAGAGAACGACATCTGGAGAATATGAGACAGCAATTGATATTCCTTCTTTACCAGTTATAGCCTCTTTAACATCATAATCTTGTGTTGCAAGTGCAGTAGATATAAATTTTCTTATTGTTTTATCATCCTCTACTAATAATATAAGTTTTTTACTCATTTCTTCCTCCAAAACTAGATTTCAAAATTTCATACTATTCATTTTCTTTGGGCAAACTAAATTTAAAAGTTGAACCTTTATCTTTATTATTTACTACTAAAATTTCACCTTTATGAGCTTGAATTATAGATTTACAAATTGATAATCCAAGTCCAACACCTTTTCTAGAATCCTTAGTACCTTCTTCTCCAGTAAAGAATCTATCAAATATATGCTCCTTCAGTTCTTTGGATATTCCAGGACCATTATCAGACACTTCAAACCAAACATAATCTTCTTTTTCATATACAATTATATTTATTTTACAATCCTCTTTTGAATATTTTAAAGCATTATCTATTAGATTAATTAAAACCTGTTCTATTAATTTGGCATCCATAGGAACAAATAATATTTGCTCTGGTATATTAATATCTATAATTGCATTTTCAATTCTTTTTTTAATATTTTGTAATGCCTCTGATATAATTTCCTCAACAAGTTCAGAACGTTTTTTGACTTCTAACTTTCCTTCATCTATCTTAGTCATGCTAAGTAAATTTTCAACAAGTCTTATTAACCACTGAGTATCTTCATATACACCACTAAGTAGCTCATCTATTATATCCTGACCTATAGTATCTTTATTTTTTATAATTGTACTAACTGCTCCAGATATTCCTGCTAATGGTGTTCTGAGGTCATGTGAAACTGCTCTTAAAAGATTACTTCTAAGCCTCTCTCTTTCTATCTCAAGATTAGTATTTTCTTTTGCTTCTGATAGAATTTCTCTATCAAGAGCTATTGCCATTTGAGCAGTTATTGTTTCAATTAAACTTATATCTTCTGTATCTAATTTTGAATCAACACACGATATACCAATAACCCCCAAAGTTGAATTCATACCTATAATTGGTATATAATATCCTTTTGAACCAGGAAGTGTATCTGTATCACTACCTGCTACTGTTGAATTAGACAAAACCCAACTTGCAACAGCTTTTTCATCTTCTATATCTAAATCGTTTTTATCCTTATTAGCAGTATTTTTTTTATAGAACTTTGATTTCTTATCCTTATCCATATTTAAATAGCAAACTATATCTCTACTTAGGCTAAGACATAAAAGTTCTATACCCTTATTTACTATATCATCTTTATTTGACAATCTTAAAAATCCCTTAATTATTTGATATATCATTTTTGTATTTTCTTCTCTTTTAGCAGCTGTATCTGCCTCATGTTGTATCTTAGATGTAAGAGTACTAGTTATTATACCAACTATTGAGAATACAACTAATGTTACTATATAATTTGAATCAGCTATTGACAATGTATATAAAGGTGCTGTAAAAAAATAATTTAACAGTACTATATTAAATACAGAGCTTATTATCCCTGTACTATATCCTTTGGTCCACATAGAAACCAAAACTACACCTAACATATATATTAGTAATATATTTTCTCTTATAAATCCCATACTTTGTACTATATATGCCAAAATGCTTATCACTAAAGTAATAATTATAAGTTTTATAAAATCAATTTTACTGATTTTAAATTTTGATTTTATTGATGAGTTATCCTTTTTAGGTCTATATTTAACTTCTGAAGCAAATTTGTAAGGGATTATATGTATATCTATATAATCAACTTCATCTATTAATTTGTCAACTATATCTTTTTTCAGTTTTTTACTCAATTTTTTAGTATTTGAATGATTTCTACCTATTACAATTTTTGTTACGTTTCTTATCTTGGCAATTCTAAGTATCTGTTCTATTACATTTTCACCATGTAAAACAATTATCTCACCACCTAACTTCTTAGCTAGTTTTAAATTGTTTTGTAATTGTTTTTGTTCCTCAAAAGGTAATTTTGCTGTATTTGGAGTTTCAACATATAAAGCCATCCACTTAGCAAATGTACTATCTGCTATTCTAGAAGCGGTTCTAATAACCTTTGCTGAAGATGGAGATGGGCTTATACATGCAAGAAGTGTATCTGATGTAGGTATTACTGTTACATCACCCTTTGATAATCTAGTCATTTGAACTTCTTTATTTACTCTTTCAGCTGTTTTTCTAAGTGCAATTTCTCTAAGTGCAACTAAATTGTCTTTTATAAAAAAATTATCTTTCGCTCTAATTGCCTGTTCCTTTTTATATATTTTACCTTCATTAAATCTTTCAAGAAGTACATCAGGTTCAACATCTATAAGCTCTAATTGCGTACTTGTATCTAAAAATTTATCTGGTATAGTTTCTTTGACTGATACATTTGTAATTATCTCCACGATATCATTTAAACTTTCTAGATGTTGTACATTTACAGTAGTATATACATTTATACCTGCTAGTAATAATTCCTCTATATCCTGCCATCTTTTAGTATGCCTTAACCCAGTGACATTGGAATGAGCAAACTCATCAACTAATATAACTTCTGGCTTTCTTGCTAATGCCGCATCTAAATCAAACTCTTTTAATTTTATAGACTTATATTCTATTTCTTTTACAGGAAGAGTCTCTAATCCATCAAGTAATGCTAATGTTTCTGGTCTAGTATGTGGTTCAATATATCCAACTACTACATCAATCCCTACTTTTTTTAAATTTTGTGCAGACTCCAACATAGAATAAGTTTTACCTACACCTGCTGCATACCCAAAAAATATTTTTAACTGACCTCTATTTAGTTTTTTCTCTTCATTCTTTATTTTTTTTAATAGAATATCAGGATTTGGTCTGTCCATCAAACAACCTCCTTGTACATTTCATTACTATTATAATATCAATTCTAGTATAAAAATGTAGTTAAGATGTATTTTTAATGATTAAGATTATGTAAAGATACAAATATGTACTTTAATTGTAAAATAAAAATGCCTAAATAATAGGCATTTTTATTTTTTATACATTCATTTTTGTCAATTCTCTTGTTTTGATTTATATATATTTTTGATTTATATTTTATTGAAAATGCATTAACAGTTTTAAATATGCAAATACATATTTAAAACTGTTACTACAATCTTTATTTCAACATATTTACTTTAAATTCAGTATTTCCATGAATTCATCACCTGTAATTGTCTCTTTTTCCAATAAATATTCAGCAAGTTCATGTAGCTTATCTATATTATTCTCTAAAATCTCAATTGCATTTTTATGACAAGTCTTTACTATTCTAAATACTTCTTCATCAATTTTAGCTGCAGTATCTGAAGAACAAGCAAGAGAAGAGTCTCCTCCTAGGTACTGATTACTTACTGTTTCAAGAGCAACCATATCAAATTCCTCACTCATACCAAGACGAGTAACCATAGCTCTTGCAATCTTAGTAGCTTGCTCTATATCATTTGATGCACCTGATGTACAAGTATTAAAAATAACTTCTTCAGCAGCACGACCACCTGTAAAAGTAGTTATTTTATCAATTGCTTCTTCTTTGGACATAAGTACACTTTCATCTTCTGCAACTTGCATAGTATAACCCAATGCACCTGAAGTCCTAGGTATTATTGTAATTTTATGGACAGGTGCAGAATGTTTCTGCATTGCAGCAACAAGTGCGTGACCTATTTCATGATAAGCTATGATTTTCTTTTCTTTATCAGAAATCACAGCTCCTTTACGTTGATATCCTGCAATTACGGTCTCAACAGATTCCTCAAAATCTTGTTGCTCAACTACATCTCTACCAGATTTAACTGCTAAAAGTGCTGCTTCGTTTACAATATTTGCAAGTTCTGCTCCAGATGCACCTGATGTAGACCTAGCGATTGCATTATAATCTATATTTGAGTCTACATTTACATTTTTAGCATGTACCTTTAATATAGCTTCACGTCCTCCAAGGTCTGGAAGTTCAACTGGTATACGTCTATCAAATCGTCCTGGACGAAGTAATGCTTTATCAAGACTATCAGGTCTATTCGTTGCAGCTAGTATTACTACACCTATTCCACCATCAAATCCATCCATCTCACTTAATAACTGATTTAAAGTTTGTTCACGTTCATCATTTCCACCTAGTCCACTTCCATTATCACGCTTTTTACCTATAGTATCAATTTCATCTATAAACACTATACATGGAGCTTTCTCTTTAGCTTGTTTAAATAAATCACGTATTCTAGATGCTCCCATACCTACAAACATCTCAACGAATTCAGAACCAGATATTGAAAAAAATGGTACATCTGCTTCGCCTGCTACAGCTTTTGCAAGTAATGTTTTTCCTGTTCCTGGAGGTCCTACTAAAAGTGCACCTTTTGGCATTTGTGCTCCTATTTTTTTATATTTTTCTGGGTTGTGTAAGAAATCTACTATCTCACTTAGAGCTTCTTTTGCCTCATCTTGACCAGCTACATCATTAAATCTTTTTCCACTTTGGGCAGATACATACATTTTGGCATTGCTCTTTCCAAATTGCATACTATTACCACCCATTCGTTTTTGCATCGATTTCATCATTAAATTACCAAATAGCATAAGAATACCTATAGGTACTATCCATGTAAGTAAAATACTTAAAAGAGGTGAATTTTCTTTAGGAATAATCTTAGTAAATTCTACTTTTGCATCTTTTAATCTATCAACTAGTTCTGGGTCATCCATTCTACCAGTTATGTATATATTTTTATCCTTACTACTAGATGGGCTTATTGCAATTTTATTACTTTCTATCTCAACAGATTTAACCTTTCCTGTATCTAACATTGTAAGAAATTTTCCATAATCAATCTCAACCATTTTTTTATCCATTAGACTTGGAAATATTAAAGCATTTAAAAACATTACTACTATTATTATTATTGTGTAGTAATAGAGTATTGACCTCTTTTGTGGTTTGTGTTCATCCATAATTTTGTTCTCCTTTAAATTAATTTTATGTTATTTGCAATCAATATGAGTTAAAAGCTTATTTAATTTTTTTAAGCCCTCTATTATATCTTCCATATCTTGCAATTTTTCACTAGTCATATTTTCAAAATAGTCATCAAAAATACTACTTGAAATATTTTCTTGTATATCTAACGATTTTTCTGTTACTTTAACTTTTACAATTCGTTGGTCTTCTTTATCTCTTATACGATTTAAAAATCCTTTTTTTTCTAGTCTTTGGCATATTACTGATACATTGCTATTTGTCATATTCAAATTTTTACCTAAATCACTTATTTTTTTCTCTCCATGTTCACATAGTTCTGATAAAATCAAAGCTTGTACTGCTGTAATCCCAAGCGGTTGATAGAACTGACTTAATGAAGTAGTAAATTTAATATTTATATCTCTAGTTAATTCTAGCAGTGCTTTTTTAAAACTTATCTCATCCATATAAATTCTCCCTGTAAAAATACTTTATTTTACTAATATTTTTAACTTTAAATTCAAAAATATTTTATAAATAATACTTAACACTATAAATATTTAATGTATTAAATATTATAGTATTAAGTATTTATTGTCAATAACAATATTGTAACTTCAATCATAAATAGTTTATCTTATTATTGAAATTTTTGTATAAGATATTTTTAATAAAAAATCGATGTATTTATTTTACACCGATTCCTCTCATTTTAATCTTATTTAAAAATTAAAATCTAAAGTATTTACTATTACAATAAATTTAATCTTCTGTTAACATATTATATATAAAATCAAAACTTCCTTTATGTGCACCCAAAGTCGTTTCCATAATACAAACAAATGCCTTTGCTTTTTGTAGTATTTCATCATTATCCCAATCAAACATACTTTTATCAAATATACATTCAGAAGAAACAAGTAAAAACTCTATTGTCTCTTTTGGATATTTTGTATTGAATATTCCTTCTCTTATACCTTGTTCTACTACCTCTGTTAAAATAGGTGTAAAATTTAAAATAGTTTTAACTATTGTCTTTTGATGCATCTCAGCATTGTTGGGTTGGTGAAATTGGTTAATCACTTTTTCCTTACTTCCTCCAACTTTAGGTCTTTGAGATATTAATATTTGAAAAAACTTTTCAATAACTGGAATATCTGGATTTGAAGCAATTTCTTTTAACATATTTATATCATTATCTATAATTCTAGTTATAATTGCATCCATTACCTCTTCTTTAGATTTAAAGTAGTAATAAAATGTTCCTTTTGCAATTCCAATCTCATTTAAAATATCATTTATAGTAGTTTTTGTGTATCCTTTAGTACAAAAAAGCATTTCAGCTGTATTGAGGATTTCACTTTTACGTTCTTCCGGGTCTTTTATAATTCTCATATAGTTTCTCCTTTCAATAGACCATCAGTCGGTTTAGTCTTATTATATAAAACTACTTTTATAATGTCAATTTTATAAAGTAAAAATAAGGTATAAAGAAGTATTATAATTACTTTTATACCTTATAGATTCTCATATTTTTTTAGTTGTGCTTTATATTATTAGATAGTTTTTTATCCAATTTCTAAACAAAAGTTCTGAATGTTTTTTCCATTTAACAGTTGGTTCTTTTGAAGGATCGTCATTTATATAGTAATTTTGAGGTATTGAGATTTTATCACCTCTATCTACATCTCTTTTATATTCTCTATCTAAAGTATATTTATCATATTCACTGTGACCCATTACAAATACATCTCTTGAATTTGTAATTATATAAGGACCAGCTTCTTTAGAATGACTTACAATGCTCAATTCATCATTATTTTTTAAAGTTTCAATATTTACAGTAGTGTGTCTTGAATGTGGAGCAAAAAACTCTTTTTCAAATCCATCTACTATCTTACTATTTTTATCTACTTCATGCTTAAATACTCCAAAACATTTTTGACTTAATGGAAGTTTTTTTACATTGTAGTATTTGTAAAGACCTGCTTGAGCTGCCCAACATATATATAATGTAGATTTAGCCTTTCTTTTAGAATAATCCATAATATCTTTTAGTTCATCCCAATAATCAACTTCTTCAAACTCCATTTGTTCAACTGGAGCTCCTGTTATTATAAAACCATCAAAAGATTCTTTTTTTGCTTCATCAAATGTTTTATAAAAATTCTTAACATATTCATTACAACTTCTTTTACTCTCTCTTGTTGAGATTTTAATAAATTCTACAGATACATTAAAACCTGTCTTATCTATTCTTCTAAGTAAATCTAACTCTGTATCTATTTTTATGGGCATTAGATTTAATATAGCTATTTTAGTATCTATATTTTCTTTGTATTCTAAATGTTTATTAAAGTCTTCTTTACAAATCACATCTATTCCTTCATCTAATAATTTATTAATAACAGGTAGCCCCTTTGGTAGTATTAAAGCCATCTCTTTTCACTTCTCTTTCTCTTCTTATACTATTAGAAATTTAAAGCTTGATCTAAATCAGCTATTAAATCCTCTACATTTTCTATTCCAACAGATAATCTTATTAGTGAAGGTAATACTCCAGATGCAATTAATTGTTCTTCTGTTAATTGTCTATGAGTAGTTGAAGCTGGATGTATAACACAAGTTCTTACATCTGATACATGAGTGACTAATGCTGCTATTTGTAGTTTTTCCACAAATTTTTTAGCATTTTCAAGTCCCCCTTTTACTCCAAATGATAAAACTCCACTGCATCCTTTTGATAGATATTTCTTGGCATTTTCATAATACTTATTATTTTCAAGTCCTGGATAGTTAATCCAATCTACATTTTTATGTTTTTCTAAAAACTTAGCTATCTTAAGTGCATTTTCACTATGTCTCTCCATTCTAAGATGTAGTGTTTCAATATTTAAATTAGTAAGATATGCGTTAAATGGACTCAAACAATTTCCATAGTCTCTAAGTAATTGAACTCTTGTTTTAGTAGCATATGCAGCATTGCCAAACTTCTCAGTATAACTTATTCCATGATATGTTGGGTCTGGCTCAACTAATTCTGGAAATTTTCCATTGTCCCAGTTAAAGTTTCCACCATCTACTATAATTCCACCAACACTTGAAGCATGGCCATCTAAGTATTTTGTAGTAGAATGAGTGACTATATTTGCTCCATATTTTAGTGGATTACAAAGTACTGGTGATGCTAATGAGTTATCAACTATAAATGGAACATTAATTCTTTTAGCTACATTTGCTATTTTTTCAAAATCTATAACTTCAAGAGTTGGATTTGCAAGTGTCTCTGCAAATACAACTTTAGTATTTTCATTTGCAAGTTCTACTATTTCATCCTCGCTTGCATCTAAATCAAATGATATTAAATCTATTCCAAATTTTTTAAGACTAGGTCCTAATAAATTAAATGTTCCTCCATATACTTTTGAAGAACAAAGTATACTATCTCCAGATTTACATATATTTAAAACTGCCAACATATTTGCAGATTGACCTGAGGATACGGCAACAGATGATACTCCTCCCTCTAACAAACTTATCTTTTCTTCAAAAGCTTGAACAGTAGGATTACTTATTCTGGAATACATATGACCATCAGCTTTTAAATCAAATAAGTCAGCAAGTTGGTCTATACTACTATATTTAAAAGTTGTACTTTGATATAAAGGTAAAACTCTTGGTTCTCCATTTCCTGGCTTATAATTTCCTTGCACGCATATTGTTTCTTTGTTATACATTTTTGTATCCCCCTTAGATTTTAATTAAGAAAATTAAACTATTTGTCAGATGAGATTTAAAATAAATAAAGCCTGAGTATATAACTCAGGCTCTGTATAAGCTTAATTATACTCATCTCTCAGCTTTCGCCGCAGGATTTAGCACCAATGTATATAAATATACTGGTTGCCGGGTTTCATAGGGCCAGTCCCTCCACCTCTCTGGATAAGATTTATTTAATTTTTCTATGTTTTATATCTTATATTTTTTTCCTAATTTTGTCAACTATTTTTTATATAATTTTCTTTTAATAAATTTTCCAACCTCTACTTGCACTACAGACATTATAGCTAAAATCACTGTTACAAGCCACTGTGAGCTATTTAAAACAGTTAAATTAAATGCATCTCTAAAATTAGGGACAAATAATATAACTGCCATAAGCAAAGCAGAAGTTAAAAATGAGATTAAAAGAAATGGGTTTTTACCACTATTTTTAGTAAACATAGAGTCTGTATTTGAACGTTGGCTAAATGCACGCAACATTTGTGAAAATGCTAATACACAGAATGCCATTGTTTGACCTACAGTATGGTTTCCTATATTAAGACCAATTTTATATGCTAAAATGGTCATTATTGCTACAAATATCCCCTGAGTAATAACTCTTTGTACAAGATTTTTTTCAAACAAACTTTCTGATTTAACAGGTTGATGCTTCATTATGTTTATACTTGGTGGGTCAACTCCAAGAGCAAGTGCTGGAAGAGTTGCTGTTGCAAGGTTTACCCATAGAATATGCACAGCAAGAAGTGGAGTATCCCAGTTTAACAATATTGCAACAAATAGTGTAAGTATCTCTGCTATATTTCCAACAAGCAAGAATTGTATAACCTTTTGTATATTTCTATATACACGCCTACCCTCTTTTATTGCATAAGCAATTGTGGTAAAACTATCATCCATTAAAATCATATCTGAAGAATCTTTTGCCACATCTGTACCACTTATACCCATAGCTATACCAATATCAGCAGACTTTAATGCAGGGGAGTCATTTACCCCATCTCCAGTCATCGCTGGTACTTCTCCTATTCTTTTTAGAGACTGTATAATTCTGAGTTTATCAAATGGTGATACACGAGCAAATACTGTAGCATTTTTAACAGCTTTATCCAGTTCCTCATCACTTAAATTATCAAGTTCATCACCAGATATAACAGTATTTCCTTCATTCCAAATTCCCAATTCATGAGCTATTGTTGTGGCAGTGACTTTATGGTCACCTGTTATCATTATGGTTCTTATGCCTGCTTCTTTACAAGTTTTTACTGCATCAATTACCTCAGTTCTTGGTGGGTCAATCATACCAACCATACCAATAAATGTCAAATCATATTCTATGTTTTCACTATCTTCCTTTGGTATCGATAAAATTTCACGCTTAGCAAAACCAAGTACACGTAATGCATCTTTAGACATAGCGAGACATAATTCGTGTATATTTTTTTTATCCAACTCTGTAATGTTTCTTTCACCTTTTGATGTTAATATTTTGGTACATAAATGGAGAAGTTCATCCACTGCACCTTTAGTATATACTGTGATTTTTCCATCTATATCATGAACAGTTGTCATACATTTTCTGTCGGAATCAAAAGGTTGCTCAAATACACGTGGATATTTCTCTTCAAGAGCTTCTTGATCTATTCCAAATTTATTAGCCATAAAAATCAATGAACCTTCTGTTGGATCACCTAATATTTCATCTGTTTTATCTGGATTTATACATGCATCATTACAAAGTGCACCAGCATAAACAATCTCTTTGTATACTAGTGGATGTTTCTCAGACGCAGTATCTATTGATGTTACTTTTCCAGATTCAAAATCGCCATTTACAGCAATATGTGTAACAGTCATTTTATTTAAGGTTAATGTACCAGTTTTATCACAACATATTACTGTAGCTCCTCCTAATGTTTCAACTGCTGGCAACTTTCTAATCAAAGCATTTCTTTTAGCCATACGTTGCACACCTAGAGCCATTACAATGGTTGCTGTTGCAGGTAATCCCTCTGGAATGATTGATATAGCAAGGGAAATTGCAATCATAAACATTGGTAAGAGAGGTCTCTGGTAAAATGCACCTATTGCAAATATAATAACGCATACAATAATACCTATAACACTTAATGTCTTTCCAACAGTATTAAGTTTACGTTTTATAGGAGTATCAAAATCATTTTGTGAATCTAAAAAATGTGCTATATTACCTACTTCTGTGTCCATACCAGTTGCAACTACAACGCCTACACCTCTACCATATGTGACAATTGAAGACGTATAAGCCATATTACTACGGTCTCCTAATACACTTTCTTCAGGTAAAAGGTCATCTGAATCTTTTTCTGATGGTACAGACTCTCCTGTTAAAGAAGCTTCTTGAATTTTTAAACTAGATGTATCTATTAAACGAATGTCTGCTGGAATCATTGCTCCATCTTCTAAAAAAACAATATCTCCTATTACAAGATTACTTGCTTGGATAACATTTTCTTCACCATCACGCATAACACGTGCTGTAGGTGAATTCATATTTTTTAGTGCTTCTAATGATGATTCTGCTTTTTTTTCTTGAACAATACCAATAACTGCATTTACTGTTACAATTATTAGAATTACAAAAGCTTCTGTAAATTCTCCAAATGCTAAAGATAATACTGATGCACCTATTAGTATCAATACCATAGCATCTGTAACTTGGGTCCAAAGCATTTGTAAAACTGTTCTAGGTGGTCTTTTTCTCAGTTCATTTAAACCATGCTCTTTAATCCTGTTTTCCGCCTCGGTATCGGTGAGCCCCTCCTCTGATGAGTCTAAACTCTCTAATACTTCATGTGTTGCCATCGAATGCCAAGGCATCTGTTTGTGATTTTCCATTTTGGAAGATCACTCCTTTCTTTTTTTGATTTAAGAATAATTATATTTTAAAATCCAATTCAATTCAATACTCAACAATTATATTTTACCTAAATTTAACAATTTGGTTTAAAATCTATATAAAAATATCTACTCTTTTACAAACACATACTCATTATTGTTAGATAAGTTTTCCTGATATTTATACCCTTCTAAATTAAATTTTTTTAAGTCGTTAATATCTTCTATTTTATTTTTAATAATATATTTTACCATCATTCCTCTAGCTTTCTTTGCTTGTGTTGATTCAACTTTTAATATATTATTTTTATTTATTTTAAAATTACATGTTACATATGTATGATTATCATCGATAAATTTTCCCACAGTTTTACTGTATTCACTTGATGCAAGATTGACAATAGCTGTATTTTCTTTACTTAATTCTTTATATATACTGTCTCCCCAATATTCATATAAATTTTTAAATTCTCTTATCTGTAGCTTTGTCTGCATTTCTAGTCTGTATTCATATATACTATCATAAGGTTTTACAACCCCATACAATCCACTTATGATTCGAATACAATTATTTGCAAATTCCTCATCTTGCTTTGTAAAACGCTCTGCTTCTATATTTTTATATTGTATTCCATCATAAGTTAAGATTGCAGGACTTCCTAGACTGTCAAATTTAAAATTATCAAATCTACTCTTGTTCAATATGGCTAACTTCTCGTTGATTTTCATTTTATTTTTAAAATCTTCTAAACTAAAATTTTTTATATTCTTTGATATTTCTTTTGCATTATCTATAAAACAAGGTAAGCTTAAATCTCTATCAACTGCTTGTGCATGTTTCATATTTTTAGCTGGTGATAACATTATAATCATAAATTCTTATTACTCCTGTTTTTCCAAATATTCAAGAATCTCTTGTGCATTTGTATCTGGTTTTGCTTTTTCAAAAACTTTTTCAATAATTCCACTTTCATCTACAATATAAGTTGCACGAACGACTCCTAGAGCAGTTTTCCCATACATTTTTTTCTCTTTCCACACATCAAAAGCCTTAATAGCAATTAAATCTGGGTCAGAAAGTAAAATAAAAGGAAGCTCATGTTTTTCTGCAAATTTTTGATGTGATTTAATACTATCTTTACTTATTCCAATAACTGGTATATCATTATTTTTAAATCCTTCATATGCGTTTCTAAATGCACATGCCTGACGTGTACATCCTGGTGTATTATCTTTAGGATAAAAATATATTACCACTTTTTTCCCCTTAAAATCTGACATACTGACTTTATTTCCATCCTTATCTTCTAATGTAAATTCTGGTGCTTTTGTACCTATACTTAACATAAATATCTCTCCTTTTGTTTTTTAATCAATAATTTATACTATATTTATATTAATACCCTATATTTCTATATATAAATAAAATATTTTACTTTTTTATATGGAAAATTTCATGGATATGTAAATTTTATATACTAAAAATTTCAACTTTATTTGATTAGAGCATTTAAAGTGGAATTTATGTTAAATAACTATAGTAATTAAAATAAACAGGATTTAATTTATGTATTAAATCCTGCTTATTTATTTTTAATCTTCTAATACTCTAATCTATATAAATTTAAATTCTTCTACATCAAATAGACCTAAATCAGTAAGTCTTATTTTTGGAATAACAGGAAGAGCCATAAATGAAAGTGTAATAAAAGGGTCTACATACTTTGGAACTCCCATTTTTCTTGCTATTTTTAACATATTATCAGTTGTTTCTTGCACTTTATCTGCTGGAAGAGTACTAATTAATCCAGCTACTTGAAGACTTAAGTGAGCAAGTACTTTTCCATTTGATACAATTACATAGCCACCCTGTATATCTCTCAAGTAATTTACTGCAACTATAATATCTTCATCATTATCTCCTGCAACTATGATATTATGTGAATCATGAGCTACAGTAGTTGCTATTGCTCCATTTTTTATACCAAAACCTTTTAATGGTGCAACTGATATGTTTCCAGTCATTCTGTGTCTCTCAACAACACAAAGCTTTGAATATTCTTCATTTGGATTGAAATATCCATTTTTGTTTGGTATAGATTCAAATAATTTATTTGTTAGAATCTGATATGGTACAATTTCCATTACATAATTTTTCTCATTTAACTTTAATTGTATTTTTTCTCTATCAATATCTTTAAATTTAACTGTATTAAGCAGCTCTTTATCCTTAATTTCATAATTATAATCAGAAAAAATTCCCTCATCTATCAATTTACCATCTTTATAAACACTAGCTACCTCCATATTTTCTAAATTGTTTAGAACAACAATATCTGCTTTATACCCAGCACCTATTGCTCCAATTCTATTTAGACCATATGCTCTTGCTGAATTATAAGTTGCAATTTTAATAGCTTTAATTGGCTCCATACCCAAATCGATTGCACACTTTATATTCCATCTTATATGCCCTTGTTTTTCTATATCATCCAAATGTTTGTCGTCTGTACAAAACATAAATTCTTCAATTGGTAAGCTATGTTTCAATAATCCCTTTATTATAGCTTCTAAGTTTTTTGCTGCACTTCCTTCTCTTATAAAAATTTTTAGACCTGCTCTTAATTTTTCATACACTTCATTAAAAGTTATACATTCATGGTCATTTTTTATTCCTGCACATACATATGCTTGAAGTGACTTTCCAGTTATATTTGGTGCATGTCCATCTGCCATTTTATCTTTAAAAGCCTCTAATTTATCTAAAATTTCTTTTTCAGCAGATATAACATCATTAAAACACATTACCTCTCCTAATCCTAAGATTCTAGGATTATTTATGTAGGCATCCATATCTTTTGCACTAAAATTTCCTATTCCATTAGTTTCGAATCTTGTTGCAGGTACAGATGATGGTAGCATAATATATACATTTAAAGGTATCTCTTCTGTTGATTCTAGTAAAAAGTCTATTGCACTTGCTCCTTTTACATTGACTAGTTCATGAGGGTCAGCTATAACAGTTGTTGTACCTGACTTTAGTAATTTTTTTGATAATTCAATTGGCATTACCATTGTAGACTCAATATGCATATGTGCATCAATAAAACCAGGTGACAAGTATTTACCACTACAATCAATCTCTACTTTTCCACTATATTCGCCGATTCCAACAATTGTATCCTCTACTATTGCTATATCTCCTACTATTAATTCTTCTGTGAATACATTTATAATTGTTCCATTTTTAAGTACAATATCAGCTTTATCTCTTCCACTTGCTACATCACACTTTTTTTTCAAATTACTCATTTTTACAACTCCTCTTAAATTTTTTATATCAATATACTTGTTGTATCATATTAATTTATATTAGCATATTTTATGCTTACATCTCTACCCTACTTACGTTGAGTATGGAGTATTTGGCCTATCTTCGATAAAAAGCATTTATTCCATAATTTATTAAATTAAATACAAAAACATGAGAAACAATAATATTATTTCTCATGTTCTTTATAAATATTTTAATTATATTAAATTTTATTTTTTATATTTTTAATATTTGTTGCTATATCCATAGTATAGATTTATGTATTTTTATCATTTATACTAATAACTACTTTTAATTAACCTAAAAATGCATAAACTATCATTCCTACGATTATAGCTGGTATAGTAGTAATAATCATAGCCCATAAGGAAGATTTTTTGTCCATTGCTAAAAGTGGAAAAAGTGCATCTCCATCTTGAGATATGGAATTAGCTATTACTGCACCAAGTGGTATAGTTCCTTTCAAGTAAAATGACATAAGTACAATTTGTATACCACACCCTGGAATAAGCCCAAGACCTGCACCTATAAATACACTAATTACACCTGTTGATAAAACTAAATTAACTAAGTATTCATCTCCACCTAAAACCAATATTATCAAATTGTAAATAAGATATGCAATAAAAATCCATGTAATAACAAATGAAATTTCACCTACAGAATGTATAAGCATTTCTCTTAAGGAAATCTTCTTATTTTCTTCCTCTTTTTGATTAGAATTTTTAAATACTTTTTTAAAACACCACATATAAACTATTGAGAATAGTATTCCTATAACTGCTATTGCTTCTTCTAGTGAATGTAATTTTTCAATAATAGGAAGATTTATTCCAGAATGAGCAAGAGACATAAATATAAAACCTATTAATACAATTCCTATATAAATTTTGTACCCTTTACCATGTGTTATTATAAATGCAAGTCTATTCGTATTTCCATGAGATTTAGCTAAATTATCCAAAATTATACCATCATGATTATGCGACTCTTCATTCTCTTTATGCTCACTTTTATCTATATTATGTTTGTCTGATTTTCTATATTTATTTAATTTCAATTTTTTTTCTAATTTAAAATAATCTACTAGTTGTCCCGTTATTATTCCTGTAATTGTACTAACTATAGTCACAAAAAAATACATTTTAATATTTGATGAAATAAGTATAAATGCAGCATCCCCCATACTTGCTATTAAACTTGCAATGATTGCTCCAAAGCTTAATTTTCCACTTATATATAATGGCATGATTGCCAAACTCCCACCACAACCTGGTATAGCTCCTATCAAAGCTCCTATTAAAGGTTGATATTTTCTATTTTTTGATATAATATTAGTAAAATTACCACTAGTTTTATAGTTTATATATCCAAATAGCAAAATAAAAAATCCAATCATAGAACCCACATGTAAAAATGCTTCTTCAGAAGCAGATATTAACATTTCCATTAATTTACCTCCTATATTAATTTCGCAATAATTATATTATATTTTATTTGTTATTGATAATCAATATCATTATACTATTTAAATTTCTAATATTAAAAAGTGCATATCTTATATTGTTAATTTCTTGCATATTAAGATACACACTTTCTGATATTAGGTTATCTAGTTGCCACATGTAATAGTATAAAATTACATATAGATATTACAATAAATTTTATATATTATACCAGTAGTACACATGTTTTTATTGTTTACTATATTTATAAATTCTCAATAAATGTTATTACTTCCTCTATTATCCAATCTGGTGTAGATGCTCCTGCTGTAACTCCTACATTTTTATACTTCTTAAGCATATTTACATCCAATTCGTCTTTAGTTTCTATTGCAAAAGTTGGAACTAAATCTTCACAAACTTTTACTAACTTTTGAGTATTAGAACTGTGTTTTCCACCTATAACTATCATACAATCAACTTCTCTTGCTAATTCTTTAGCAGCTTCTTGTCTAGTTTTTGTAGCTGAACAGATTGTATCATTAAACACTATATGTTCTAGTTTATCAGCTAATTTGTCAACTATATTTGAATATAAATCTGGATTTATCGTTGTCTGTGCAACAACACAATATTGTTTTGAATTGTCAAATTCCATATTCTCCATTTGCTCTACAGCTTTTATTATTATTGCTGAGTTTTCGCACCATCCATTTATACCTATCACCTCTGGATGTTTCATATCTCCAATAACTATTATTTCATAACCCTTATTATGATACTCACTCACTACTGTATGTATTTTCTTTACAAATGGACATGTAGTATCTACAATTTTAAGCTTTTTATTTTTAGCTTCTTTGTATACTTTCTCAGGAACTCCATGAGATCTTATTATCATATTTTCATAATCTGGTATTATATCAATTTCATCTACAGTTTTAAGACCTTTCTGTTCATATCTTGCTACTGCTTGCTTGTTATGAATAAGAGGTCCTAAAGCATATATTCCAGAATCATTTTTCTCTACTTCATCCCATGCCATTTTCATTGCTCTCTTTACTCCAAAGCAAAAGCCTGCATTTTTTGCTATTTTAACATTCACAAAATTCCCCCCTTATTTTGAATATTTAAAGTAATTCTGTTTTATTATTTCTAAAACTTCTTGTGACATTCTTTCATGGTCATCATTACTTAACTTTTCTTTAAAATGTTCTTCAAATGATATTGGCTCTCCAAAATACACAATTACCTTACTAAAAAGTTTATACTTAGATATTATCGACACTGGTACAACCTTAGATTTACTCTTTATTGTAAATAGAGAAAGACCTGCCTTAGCTTTGCCAAAGTTATCTCCTTTAATTCTTGTTCCTTCTGGAAATATTCCCAACACATAACCATCTCTAATTGACCTTAAAATAGTTTTTATAGTAGATACATCTGGCTTTTCTCTATTTATAGGCATAACATGCAATTTTTTTAATATAAAACCTAATGGTTTCACTTTAAATAATTCTTGTTTTGCAATAGCTGCTATCTCCCTATTCTCTATAGCTGCAGCTAAAAATACAGGATCAAGATTTGACTTATGATTTGAAGCCACCACTATATTTCCTCTATCTGGTATATTTTCGGCACCTATAACTTCATATTTAAAAAACACTTTAGAAAAACATCTAAAAATATTTATTGCAAATCTATAAAAATTCACGTTTATCTCCCTTCAATACTACATTATATTCTCGTTTTAGATACATTGAGCTTAAAAACTTATCTTAGATACAACTTCTTGTACAACCTGCTCTATAGTCTTTCCTGTAGTATCTATTTCTAGTGCATCATCAGCTTTTACTAGTGGTGCAAATTCTCTATTTGAATCAATTTCATCTCTCTTTACTATATCTTCAATTACTTCTTTTAAAGTAGTATTATATCCTTTATTACAAAGTTCTTTATAGCGTCTACTTCCTCTTTCTTCTGGTGTAGCTACTAAAAAGAATTTATAATCTGCATTTGGAAAAACATATGAACCTATATCTCTACCATCTAATATTACTGAACTTTTTGTTCCAATTTTTCGTTGAACTTCAACCATTAACTTTCTTACTTCTTTTATCTTAGCTACATTGGAAACATTATTACTTACTTCTATTGTTCTGATTTCCTCATTTATAATTTTTTGGTCTAAATATATGCTATTATTTTTAAAATCTATATCCGAATTTTCAGCTATTTTAATAACTTCTTTTTCATTATTGACATCAATATTATTTTTTAAACACTTATAAGTAACAGCTCTATACATAGCACCTGTATCTATATAATTTATATTTAGTTTTTCTGCTACTATCTTAGCTATTGTACTTTTACCAGCCCCTGCTGGTCCATCCACAGCTATAATCAAATTACTCATATCTACACCTCTATTTTATTTATATTTAATAATCGACTTATTAAAAACTATACTTATACACTAGTCCCTGCAAGATATCCAGTTGAAAATGCTATTTGTAAATTATATCCACCAGTTTCTGCATCTACATCTATTACCTCACCTGTAAAAAATAAATCCTTTATTAACTTAGACTCCATTGTAGAAGAATTAATTTCTTTAACTGAAATACCACCAGAAGTAACCATTCCAGTGTTTATGCCTGTAGTTCCATTACAAGTTAGTTTCATATTTTTTATATACTCAATAATTTTAATTTCATCAGCCTTAGACAACTCATTTGCTTTTTTATCACTTAAAGATAATATAGAAAGAATTTCTCTTAAGAAGTTTTGAGGTAATATCTGTTTAAGATTATTTAAGATATTTTTATTTGGAATTTCTCTAATTATATTAGAAATTTCATTGACATCTAAATTTGGTAAAAAATCTATATTTAATTCTACCTTATCTTTTTCAATAATCTTATTGATATAAGAAGACATTATAAGTACACAAGGACCTGTTATCCCAAAATGTGCAAATAGCATGTCTCCTGATTTTGATATTTTCTTTTTCTTAATCTTACAAGATATTTCTACATTTCTCATAGATATTCCTTGTAAAGCTTTAATCCATTTTTCTTCTATTGTAAGTGGAGCTAAAGCAGGATATAGTTTATTTAATGTATGTCCATGATTTTGAAGAACCTTATACATTGAACCATCTGAACCTGTTTTTGAATAACTAACTCCTCCAGTTGATATAATAACTTTATCACCTAATATATTATCTCCATTATCTAAAATGACACCCTTTATTGAATAATTTGCTTTATTATTGTTATGGTCATCTTGTTCAGTGATTTTTTCAATTATAATATCCACAACTTTTTTATTATACATTATCTTTACATTATGATTAATTAAGTCCTTATTTAATACTTCTATTACTTCTATCGATTTATCATTCTTAGTATAAACCTTATGGTCATTTTCTTCTTCAATCTTATACTCTAAATTTTTACTTTCAAAATACGATATAAGATTTTTATTTGTAAATGCATAAAAGCTACTATATAGAAATTTTTTATTGTTTACAACCTTATCAAAAAAAGCTTCTATCTCTCTATTGTTGGTAAAGTTACATCTACCTCCACCAGTTGCTCTTAACTTTCTCCCTAACTCTCCATTTCTTTCAATCAATATTACTTCATTATTGTTTTTTGAAGCTGACAAGGCTGCCATCATGCCAGATGGACCTCCACCAACCACTATAACTTTACTCATAAACTTCTCCTTATAATTTGATACTTACTCAAGTGCAGAATTATTTATTTTTACATGATTTTTTATATGACTTGTATCATTCATCTTTATTACTACTGGACCGTAATCTTTAAATTCTACTATATTTAAAGCAGTGTTATCTTGCTTAATTCTGTATATATTTTCCATACCTGACTCTAGGAATGATAGTAACATAACCCTCAATGTAATTGAATGTGTAACAAGAACTATATTTTTATCATTGTATTTTTCATTTAATTCCTTTATAAAAGTATCTACTCTTTCTTTTATAATTTTAAGAGTTTCTCCTTCTGGTATATTTACTAAATGTGGCTCATTTCTCCATGTTGAATATATATCTGAATAGTCTTTTTGAATTTCTTTTATTAAAAGACCTTCCCAAACTCCAAATCCCATTTCTCTAAGTGCTTCAGTTTTTTGGACTTCAATATTGAGCTTATCACCTAAAATTTGAGCTGTTTGCATTGCTCTTCCTAAATCACTACTAAAAATATAATCAATTGAATACTTACCAATGTCTTCAGAAAGTTCTCTTGCTTGTTCTATCCCTTGTGCTGTAAGGTCAGAATTACCATGACCTTGTGTTTTTCCTAATAAGTTCCAATCTGTTTGTCCATGTCTTACTATATAAAAAGTATTTCCCATATTTCCTCCTAATATATCTGTCTATTTTTTATTAAATATAAATTGTCACTTCTCAAAATTTAATTATATCATATAACAGTTTACTATGTTTCTATTTTATAACTTAATCTAAGATATTCTTCTCAGCTCATCCTATTTATATTTACCACAATTTATTATATAATAACAGTTTTTTTCTTAAATTATAAAATGTAATCATCATATTTTATTTATAAAATTCTTCAAATCTATATTCTTGAATCGGATTAAAATATTTATCTCTATCTACTTTTGATAAAAACATGTCTAGTGGCCTTACAAATACTCCTGTATCATCA